>NZ_JAXCIS010000211.1:0-21322 GCF_034044025.1 Pseudomonas sp. SED1 | reverse complement strand
GCGTTGCTGCTCAATCAACTGTCCGCCCAAGCCCCCCTTTCTGTCCCCCAATACCCTCAACGCCGCGCCCTGGCTGCCTTAGTGTGGATCACGCTTTCACACAATAAGAGAGAAGGTGGCTATGCGGGCAATCAACCCCCGTCGCATCAGTCTGCTACTGGCCGTGACCTGCCTGCTGACAGCCTGTGACGACAAACCGAAACGTCCCCCCGAACGTGCCACGGCGGCCAATGCGATGCCCGGCGATTCAGCCCTGGCCAAGGTCTACGACACCAGTTGCAAGCTGTGCCACGCCAACCCGGCCTCCGGCGCTCCGCTGACCGGTGACGGCCCGGCCTGGAGCCCGCGCATCGCCCAGGGCCCGGACACCCTGCTGGACCACACCATCAACGGTTACAACGGCATGCCCCCGATGGGCCTGTGCGTGCAGTGCTCCGAAGAGCAATTCCTGGGGCTGATCAGCTTTATGTCGGGCCGACACATCCAATAAGAATAACGGGGTAGGCGATGGCGCTTTCACGGCGAGAATTATTGCAACGCGGCGCGGTAGCCGGCGCGTTCATGGCATTGACCAGTAACCCGGTGCTGGCCCAGTTGGCCCGGGCACCGCGGCTGATTCCCTGGCGCAACTGGTCGGGGGCGCAAACCTGTTTGCCCCTGGCCCGGCTGGCGCCGAAGAACCTCGATGAACTGGTGCAGGTCATCCGCCAGGCACCGGGCAAGGTGCGGCCGGTGGGCTCGGGCCATTCGTTCAGTGCGCTGGTGCCCACCGACGGCACGTTGCTGTCCCTGAGTTACTTCAACGGCCTGCTGGAGCACGATCCGCACACCTTGCAGGCCACCTTTGCCGCCGGCACGCCGATGTCGCGCATGGGCCAGGCATTGAAGGACGTGGGCCAGGCGCTGCCGAACATGGCGGATATCGACTACCAGACCCTGGCCGGTGCCATCTCCACCTCGACTCATGGTACCGGCGTGGGCTTCACCTCGTATTCCGCTTGCATCACCGGCCTGCAACTGGTGACCGCCCAGGGCGAGGTGCTGGACTGCGACGCCAACCGCCACCCCGAAGTGTTCAGCGCCGCGCGAGTGTCCCTCGGTGCCCTCGGCGTGGCCACCCAGGTCCGCCTGCAAAACCGCGCAACCTACCGCCTGCGAGAGCGCCAATGGATCGCCAAGACCGAAGAACTGCTGGAGGACGTGGCAAAAAACACCCGGGAAAACCAGCACTGGGAAATGCTCGTGGTGACCCACTCCGACTACGCGCTGTCCATCGCCCTGAATGAAACCACCGACCCCGAAACCCCGCCCATCGACCCGGCGGAGGCGGGCGGCAACGAGTTTGTGTCGATCATCGAAAAACTCGACAAATACGGCAGCGATTTCCCCGACGCCCGCCGCGCCTTGCTCAACAGCCTGCGCTTTTTCGCCAGCTTCGATGACCGCGTGGCCGAGTCGTTCCAGGTGTACGCCAACGTGCGCAATGTGCGCTTCAACGAGATGGAATACTCGGTGCCCGCCGAACACGGCCCGGCCTGCCTGCGGGAAATCCTCAAGTTGATCAGCGACAAGGACCTGCGGACCTGGTTTCCCATCGAGTACCGCTACGTCAAGGCCGATGACATTCCGCTGAGCATGTTCGAGGGCCGTGACAGCTGTTCGATCTCCGTGCACCAGCACTACACCATGGACCACCACAATTTCTTCGCCGCCGTGGAACCGATCTTCTGGAAATACGCCGGCCGCCCGCACTGGGGCAAGTTGCACACCCTCAACGCGCGTACCTTGCAGCCGCTGTATCCGCGCTGGGAAGAATTCAGCCGGGTGCGCCGCGAGCTGGACCCCAGCGGCAAATTCCTCAATGCGCACCTGTCATCAATTTTGGGAGTGGCCTGATGAACCGCAGACATTTCATGCTCGGCACCGGCGTGTTGCTGGTGGGTGGTGCGATTTTGCTCAGGCCGGGCGACCGGGGCAGCCCGTACACCGAGTATTTCCGCAGCCTCAACCAGGAACTCAAGGCCCATGGGCCGATGCGCCCGGTGATGCTGATCGACCTGGACAAGCTGGACCACAACATCGACGTGGTGATGCAGTCGGTGCAGCGCGGCGGCAAACACCTGCGGCTGGTGGAGAAATCCCTGCCGTCGCCGGGGCTGCTGGCCTACATCGCCAAGCGTGCTGGCACCCAGCGCCTGATGTCGTTTCACCAGCCATTTCTGAACCACGACGCCCAGGTCTTTCCCGACGCTGACATCCTGCTGGGCAAGCCGTTGCCGGTGCGTTCGGCCGAGCTGTTTTATCAGACCCACAAAGGCCCGTTCGATCCGTCCCGCCAGTTGCAATGGCTGCTGGACACGCCCGAGCGCCTGCAGCAATACCTGTCGCTGGCCCAGGGGTTAGGCACCAAGTTGCGAGTCAATATCGAGCTGGATGTGGGCCTGCATCGCGGCGGCATCAGCGACAACGCGGTGCTGGGGCAGATGCTGACGATGATCAGCGCGCATCCGCAGCAGCTGGAGTTCAGCGGGTTTATGGGCTACGACCCGTTCGTGGGCATGGGCGTGCCGGGAATCCTCGGCTCGCCCCAGGAGCTGTTCGACAAGGTCATGCAGCGCTACAACGGCTACGTGGATTACACCCGCCAGCACTTTGCGCCGCTGTGGCGTGACGGGCTGACATTGAACACGGCGGGCAGCCCGAGCTATCGCATTCACGAGCAGGAAAAGCTCAGCAGCGAGGTGTCGGTGGGCACCGCGTTGCTCAAGCCGACGCACTATGACTTGCCGTCGCTGAGTGAGCATGTGCCGGCGGCCTATATCGCCACGCCCGTGTTGAAAAGCACCGGGCCGGTGGATATCCCGGCGCTGGACGGCAAGTCGCGGTTGTTCTCGTGGTGGGATGCGAATCAGCGCGCCACGTTCTTTATTTATGGGGGGAACTGGATGGCCGAGTTTGAATCGCCCCAGGGCTTGCAGAGTAATGACCTGTACGGGCGCAGCTCCAATCAGGAGATGGTCAATGGCTCGCCCAAGGTGGGGCTGAACGTGGAAGACCAGGTGTTTCTGCGCCCGACCCAGAGCGAGTTTGTGCTGTTGCAGTTCGGGGATTTGCTGGCAGTGCGGGGCGGGAAAATCGTCGATACCTGGCCGGTCTACACCTGACAACGCCGTTCCACTGTAGGAGCGAGCTTGCTCGCGAAAAACCCAAGGACGACGCGGGTCTTCCAGGCAGCCCGCGTTATCGTTGACGTTTTTCGCGAGCAAGCTCGCTCCTACAGTTTTTGCCGGGTTACAGGGCAAACGGAATCGTCAACTTCGCCCACAACATGTCGCCTTCCGGCCGGTTCTGTACATCAAACTCCTTCGCCCAGCGCACCTCGGCACTCGCGTACTTGAGGAAGGTGAAATACACCGCCGGACCGATCGCAAACACCTGGCCCTTGACCCCGTCATCCACATCCTCGCCGTAGATGTTCACCACGGTACGCCCGTACTGCTTATCGTCGGTGGTCTGCTTGAGGTAATAACCGTTGAGCCCAAGGCTGAGGTTATCCGTCACCTTGTAGCTGGCCGAATAATCGAAGTGAAAAATCTGTCCCGAACGGTAATGAGTATCGGGGTTTTCCTTGTTGAAACTATAGGTGGTCTTGATCGACAGCTCGGTGCGCTCATTGGGCAACCAGGTCGCCGACACCAGCGGCTTGTAGGTGTAGAAATTGTTGCTGGTATTGGCCAGGCGCGTGGCGTCGTACTCACCGGTGGGCAGGGTGATTTCCAGGGCGGTGCCCACGGTCAGGTTCTTGCCCAGGTCCCAGAGGATGATCGGCGCCACCGTAGTGTCGCCCATGCTTTCCCGAGTGTCGGACATGCCGAACAGCGACACCTGTTGCTTCAGGTACGGCTGGGCGATGTAGCCGCCCAGGCGCCCGCCGAACACCCGCAGCGGGCTGAGGTAATCCAGGCGCGGGATGATCGCATCGGACTTGATCTTCACGTCTGGCACCTTGCCACCCAACGAGCTGATATCGAGTTTCTTGGCCTCGTAATGGTTGTAGTAAATGTTGAAGGCGAACATGTGGTCCGGCAGGTTGTTGACGTCCAGCGGCAGGATGTAAAAGCCATCGGTGCCGGGGCCGATGTTGTCGACGCCGCCTTCGGTGGCCAGGGCCGGCAGGCTGATGAGGGTCAACAGGGCGAGTTGCACGGGGTAAAACGCACGGGTCGGGTTCATGGCTGGGCTCATTATTATTGTTAGGGCGACGCTACCTATAGAAATAAGCCCTGAACGGCCAGCGGGGCAGGGTATTGGCGGCCACATAGGGGGACTTTGGCGGACAGCTTTCATCCAGAGTGCAGCAGTTCTTGCAAGCGCCTATGATTGTCAGGATGTTTCAAAAACAAGAACTGAAGCACTCAGTCGGGAATCGAACACCCATGCAAAGGAAAGCCGTTGATCCGCACTATGACTTGGCCCTGGTCTCGCCATTTCTGCTGCAAACCCTCGGACAAGTGGTCGCGCAAAGGGGCGCGAGTGCCGAGCACCTGTGCCGTGGCCTGGGATTTACCCTGGCCGACCTGGACGACCCGGCCCAGCGGATTTCCTATCGCCAGGCGGTAGCGATGATCCAGCGTGCACTCAAGGTGTTGCCCGACCAAGGGCTGGGCCTGTGGGTGGGCCATCAGAATGTGCTCGGTACCCTGGGCCTGCTTGGCCATGTGATTTCGCTGTGCAAGACGTTGCGCGATGCCTTCGCCATCGGTGAACGCCACCAGCACACCTCCGGCGGTATCGCCACCTCGCGCACCCATGAAGGCCACCAGGAAGTGTTCGTCGATATCGAATGCCTGCTGCCCTACGCCGAGGTGCAGGTGTTTGCCGCCGAGGAGTTCTTCGCCAGCCTGATGGTGTATGGCCGGGCCCTGGTGGGCGAGGGCTTCATGCCGCTGCGGGTCGAATTTATCCACGCTGCGCCCGTCTACGTCGCCGACTATCACCAGTTGTTTGGCGCGGATGTGCGTTTTGGTTGCCTGCATAACCGCATGGTCCTGGCCAGCCACTGGCTGGACGTGCGCCTGCCCAATCACCACGCCCTGGCCCTGCGCCAGGCCCTGGAATTGCTGGAGCTGGAAAGCGCCCAGTTGCATCAGAAAATGGATTTGATCCAGGCGGTGGAGCGCGCGATTTCCCGGGATTTGCAGGGCAGCCAGCTGGAAAAGGTCGCCAGTGACCTGAACATGAGCGGACGTACCTTGCGTCGACGCCTGACCGAGCACGGGTTGACCTTTGAAGGCTTGCTGGAGCAGGTGCGCAGGGCGCGGACCATGGGGTTGTTGAGCAACCCGGGGTTGTCCATCGAACGGATCACCGAGGAAGTCGGCTACAGCGATGTGCGCAGTTTTCGGCGCGCGTTCAAGCGCTGGACCGGGCTGAGCCCCAGTGCATTCCGTGGCGAAGGCGCAGGGCCGGGGTGATCGTCAGGATTGGCCCCATTGGCTACCTGATCTTTCCCCGGATTGGCTATTTGCCCAACGCACCCGTCTCACTACTCTAGACACCAATCCCCACTGTTCTGGAGTATCACCATGCAAGCTCGTACCGACTTCTACACCGCCTCCCCGGACGCCATGAAAGCCATGCTGGCCTTGGAGGCTGCCGTCGGCAAACTGTCCATCGAACTGCCGCTGTTGGAGTTGATTCGCCTGCGTGTGTCGCAGATCAACGGCTGCGCCTTCTGCCTCGACATGCACACCGCTGACGCCCGCAAGGGTGGCGAGACCGAGCGCCGCCTGTACACCGTGTCGGCCTGGCGTGAAACGCCGTTCTTCACCCCCCGTGAACGCGCCGCACTGGCCTGGGCTGAAAGCCTGACCCTGCTCAGCCAGACCCACGCCCCGGATGCCGACTTCACCGAACTGGCCGCCCACTTCAGCCCGCAAGAGCAAGTCGACCTGAGCGTGGCGATCGCCACCATCAACAGCTGGAACCGCCTGGCGGTGGGCTTTCGCAAGATGCCTAAATAACCCCGCGTTACCTGTGGCGAGGGCGCTTGCTCCCGCTGGGCTGCGTAGCAGGCCCACAGAATTTTCCCACGAGATGCCGGGATTGCTTCGATTTGGACCGCAGATTAACCTCCCCCGGTTGCTGACACTCAGCAACCGGGCTTCGCGGCCCGCTAACTTGATGCATAATTGCCACCGCTTTGCGCCGGACACTTTGGTGTTCGGCGTTTCGTGTTATGGCAGCTGTGCGTGGGATACCTTCGGGTATGCCGAGTTCCAAGTTCTCGGTCCGCGAACCTGCGTACAGCTGCCACCTTCCATCGCGTCGCGGCGATCAGGTGCAGCTCCAGCCAAACTTGGAGATATGTCATGCACAAAGTCACGCCGAATCCCCCGCCTAAAGATTCAGCAGCGCTGTTGGACGCTGCGAGTCGCGCTGCCCATCACGCTCTTCCACCCCCGCCACACACCAACGGCTACCTTCCACTGTTTTCCATCAATGCTGCCGCCAATACGGAGGCGCTGCTGGCCAACGCCTATGAGACCCTTAATGGCGCCTGCGGCCTTGTTCAGGATCTGGCGGAGACAATGGACGACAAGCAACGTTGTCAGTTACTGGCCATCGGGCAGTTGCTGGAGTTGACGGCATTGTTGGTTGATCGGGCGATGAAGCAGAAATGTCCGGTCCAGGCGGTTAAGGAACCGTATTCAACCTACGAAGCAGATCCAGTGTGGGAGCTGTCGAGCCCCGGCGAGGCTGCGATGGCGGCGGCACAGTCAATATTGATATCGGCTGATCCACCACCATCGCGGCCTCGCTAAAGCTCGACGGCTCCCACCTTTGTTCTTCTAGAAGTTAACTGTTGCACTCAAGCGCGCCGTCAACGGCGCACCCTGGAACAGGTAGTCATCGCCCATGTATTCGCCGGCGTCACGCCAGTAACGCTTGTCGAACAGGTTGTCGACGCTCAGGCGAAACACCGTTTCATAGCCATCGAGCTTGGTGGTGTAGCGGCTGCCCACGTTGACGATGGCGTAGTCGCCCACTTCTACATCACCGGTGCGATTGGCGTACTTGTTGGCGCTGTATTGCACGCCGCCGAGCAACGCCAGGCCGTCGACCCAGGGCAGGGCGTAGTCGGCATACAGGCTGGCGCGCAGTTTCGGCACGTTGATCGCCTGATGGCCTTCGTATTCCGGCGTGCCGCTGCCCGTTACCCGTGCACGGATGGCCGCGACGCTGGCGGCGATCTGCAAGCGCTCGGTGGCCCAGCCGTTGGCGGATAACTCCAGGCCGGTGTTCTTCTGTTGGCCTTGTTGTACGTAGGTGAACGTACCTGCGTCGTCGGGTTTGGCGTATTGATAGGCCTGGCGAGTCTGGAAGATCGCGGCGGCGAAGCTGATGCGGCGCCAGTCGTATTTCACACCGGCTTCGATCTGGCGGGAGACGGTTGGGGCGAGGGTCTCGTCGTTGTTCAGTGCAAACCAAGGGGCTTGTCCACCGAGGGATAGGCCTTTGCTGTAGCTGGTATACAGCGACAGGTTCTCAATCGGCTTGTAGATCAGCGCCGCTTGGGGCAGGAACACATACTGCTGAGTGTGGCGGGACTCGTTGCCGTCTTTATTGAACGCCTTTTCGTCGAGACGTACTTCGCGACCGCCCACGATGGTCTGCCATTGTTCGTTGAAGCTGATGCGGTCGGTGACGAACAGTCCGTACTGGCGGCTGTCGAGGTTGCGGTGGCTGTCGTTCAATGCACCGGCGTAACGTGGAAAGTTATCAGGCTCCTGATTGATGTTGCCTGTGCCGATCCACTCGTTGATCGATTCCCGCTTGTCGATCACGCGGCGAAACGCGCTCGTACCAAACGTCAGTTCATGCCCCAGCCCACCGGTATTGAACAACCCGGTCATCGTTGCCTGGATTTCATCATCGCGGCGGGTGTCATCCGGGCTGCGGAAGTCGTAGATGCCATAGTCGCCTTCCGGGCTGAAGTAATTACCGTTGCCAGCCGTGTCGCCACCCCACGCAAACGAACTGTAATCATCAATCACCACCTTGCTGCGCGCCGCGCTCACGCTGCCTTTCCACTGGTCACTGAAGCGATACTCAAACTTGCCATTGAGGTTCAGCGAATCAATCCCTACCTGATTCGCGCCGCTCTGATGCCCCAGCAGTTTTTTCGGTGACGCGTTGTGCGGCACCTCGGTCCCGCCCAGCAATTGATAACCCGGCACCGAGCGCTGCTGCTTGTTCTGATACTCGGCATCCAGCTGCAATACCGCGTCGGGGCTGATGTTCCAGTCGAACGCCAGGGACAGGAAATCCCGGTGGCCATTGGCATGTTCGACATAAGCGTTGAGGTCTTCATGGGCCACGTTCGCGCGCAGGCCGAACTGCTGCTCGCTGCCAAACCAGCCACCGACATCGGTGGCCAGGTAGCCGCTGCCGCGATCATCGGTGGACACCGTCACCGAGCGCACATCCTCCGGGCGCTTGGTCACGTAATTGATCACGCCGCTGGGCTCGGAAATCCCGCTTTGCAGGCCCGACAACCCCTTGAGCAACTCCACGCGCTGCTTGTTCTCCAAGGCAACGTTCTGCTCGCCGGTGATGGTGCGGCCATTGATCTTGTAGCTGCTGGCCGCATTCAACGAGAAGCCGCGCACCACGAAGTTTTCGTAGTAGCCGATGGGCGCATAGCTGTCGCCCACCGATGCGTCATTGCGCAGCACTTCGCTGAGCAAGCGCGCCTGTTGATCCTTGATCAGCGACTCGTTAAACACCGCGATCGAGGCCGGCGTGTCGAGCAACGGTGCCTCATCGAAACCGCCCACCGATGCGGTGTCGCTGTTATAGCCGGATTCATCCTGGCCCTGGACCTTCACCTCCGACAGCTCGATATCAGCCGCCTGGCTGCTACCAATGCCTGCGCTGAGCAACAGGCCGAGGGCAAAACGTGAAGGAACAGCGGGGCGAAGACGCAAAACCATGGGGGAAGGCCTGAGAGCGCAGAGCGGAGGGCGCATAAGCTAGGCATATCGGCGGCGTTTTACAAGTTTTCGAGAATGGTTCGCTTTGAGACGTCCCGTCTCAGCCCGCAGATCAATCCTGCTGCTCCTCGACAGCGGCCCCCGGCAACTGCGATAGACAAGGCTTCTCTCACCGTTGAAGGGGATCGTCATGAGTATCGCTGGAAAAGTTGCACTGGTGACCGGCGCCGGGCAAGGCATCGGCCGGGCCATCGCCCTGCGCCTGGCGCGGGACGGCGCCGACATTGCGTTGGTGGACATCAACAGCGCCAAGATTGAAGCGGTGGCGGCCGAGGTCGTTGCACTCGGGCGCAAAGCCTCGGTGTATGTCGCCGATGTCTCGAAGTTGGAGCAAGTGGTCGCGGCGGTGGAACATGCCCACCAGACCCTGGGCGGCTTCGACATCATCATCAACAACGCCGGCGTCGCACAGATTGACGCACTGCTGGACGTGACTCCGGAACAGGTCGACCGCACGCTGCGCATTAACGTGCAGGGCACACTCTGGGGCATCCAGGCCGCGGGCAAGAAATTCAAGTCGCTGAAGCAGAAGGGCAAGATCATCAATGCCTGCTCGATTGCCGGCCATGAGGGCTTTGCATTGCTGGGGGTGTACTCGGCCACCAAGTTTGCCGTGCGCGCGCTGACCCAGGCCGCCGCGAGGGAGTTGGCCAGTGACGGGATTACCGTCAACGCCTACTGCCCGGGTGTGGTGGGCACGGATATGTGGGTCGAGATCGACAAACGCATGGCCGAGATTACCGGCGCCGAGGTAGGGGCGACGTACAAGAAGTATGTGGACGGGATTGCGTTGGGCCGGGCGGAAACGCCGGAGGATGTGGCGGGGCTGGTGTCGTACCTGGCGGGGCCGGATTCGGATTACATGACCGGGCAATCGCCGTTGATTGATGGTGGGATTCTCTACCGCTGACCCGGCAGAATCACTCGGTCAAAATGTGGGAGCGGGCTTGCTCGCGAATGCGGTGGTTCAGTCAAGATATCCAGAGACTGATACACCGCATTCGCGAGCAAGTCGAATCGTCGCACCGCCGCTCCCACATTTTTTACCGTGCTGTGTCAGTGCTCGTGCTTGCGACTCTAGATATATAAGTGCGGAGTGTAAGTGCTGAATGAATTGACGGTTCTAGTTTTAAGGAATCTTCTGTAGGAATCAGTTACCGAGTTTGGATTAGCAGAAAAAACTTATGGAAGTGGGTTGTGCTGAATAGGGTTTCATTGTTTTATATTTGTAGTGTCTGTGGTGTGTTTTTTAAAGTTTATTCCGTTTTTACTGGCTGAGGTTTAGTTATGGTCGCATGCGTTCCTTATTTCTGCCAATGGGAATCCCGACTTTTGGCTGCCGATATAATTTCTGGCGAGAAGACGGTTTCTGAGGATCCGCTTTGGATAAACTCTGGAGCCCGATGCGTGGATGAGTATGCATTGTGGGCTAATCACGTATGTGGCATGGCCTGCCTTAAGATGCTTCTTGCCGCCAAGACGGGTCTCGTTCACTCAACGTTCAGCCTTCTGGAAAAGGCGTTGGCCTACGGAGCCTACGTAGTCGATGGCGAAAGTATCCATGGGATGATTTACGCGCCGGCGATTGAGATGTTAAATAAAGAATTTGGTCTGAAGGCACAGATTGTCACCGGTATCTCTGCGGAGGAGATCAAGCCGATGTTTACTGACGGTCATTTCTTTATTGCGTCTGTGCACCCTTCTATTCGATGGCCTGAGCAAGAGCCGCCAAAGAAAGGAGGTCATCTTGTATTGGTAACAGACGCAACTGACGACTTCCTGAAGTTTCATAACCCATCGGGTCATAACTCACATTCGCAGGAAAACGTCGTCATGAATGTTGAGTCCTTCGGAAGGTACTTTGCGGGTCGAGGAATCTTAATTAGATAAGAGTAGAAGTGGTTTTTGATAACGCCTGTCTGGGGTAGGCAGCTATAAGCTGCCATTCGATGGGCTTGTCAGTGCTTCCCGGGCATATCGATTCCCAGCTGGTTAACCCGCCGATACAAGGTCGCTCTGGAAATCCCCAGCGCCTGCGCCGCCGCTAGCGGCTTCCACCGATGCCGAATCAACGCATCCAGCACTAGCTGCCGTTCCGGACTCACGCTTTCCTGCTCTTCCACCGCAACCACCTCACCGCGAACTTCCACTGGCAAATCCGCCAATTGAAGCGTCCCGCCATCGCACACCGCACACGCATACGCCAACACATGCCGCAGTTGCCGCACATTTCCCGGCCAGGCATAACCCAGCAGCAACTCCAGCGCCGCTGCCGCGATCCCGACCACAACACCGCTGTGCCGCGCCTCTTGCTCCAGAAGCCGATTGATCAACGCCAGTTTGTCCGTGCGCTCGCGCAATGGCGGCACACAGAACCGCGCACAGCCCAACCGGAAATACAAATCCTCGCGAAAGCTTCCAGCACTCACCAGCGCCGCCAAATCCCGATGGCTGGCGCAGATCACCTGGATATCCACCGCACGGGTTTTTGCCCCGCCCAACGGAGCGACTTCACCTTCAGCCATCACCCGCAGCAGTCGCGTCTGCAACGCCAGTGGCATGTCGCCGATCTCGTCGAGAAACAACGTGCCGCCATCGGCCTGCAACAGCAGCCCGGTCATGCCCTTGCTGGAGGCACCGGTAAAGGCGCCGGCCACGTAGCCGAACAGTTCGCTCTCAATCAGGTTTTCCGGGATCGCCGCGCAGTTCACCGCCACAAAGGGGCCGTCGCGACGGGCGCTGCGTTCATGCAACTGGCGGGCAAACACTTCCTTGCCGGCACCGGTTTCGCCCTGGACCAGCACCGGCAGGTTGCGGTCCTTGACCCGCACGGCCAGGCGCAGATGCTCTTCAAAACGCGGGTCTATCTGATTGGCCAAGGACGTTACCGCCCGCGCCGCTTTACGCCGTGGCGCGCTGACCCGCACCTGCAACGCCCCCGGTTCGCCGAGCCAGTGCAATTGCTGCGTCGATTGATCGGTCACGGCGCGCAGCGCGTCCAGGTCAAACACTTCGCCGATATGCTCCGGCAACTGTCCGAAGCGCACCCTCAGGGCCTGCCGCGCCTTGCTGTTCAAGGCTTGCAGTCGCCCGTCCTGATCCCACGCCAGCAGCATGTCCGGCTGGCTGTCGACGTAACCCGGCGTGCTGTGGGCCTGCAACACCCAATGCTGCTGGGCGCTGTGCATGAAAAACGCGTTCTCGATGGCCCGTGCACTCTGCGCCACCATCTGCCGCACCAGGTGCTGGCTGCGCCGATCATCCGGGGACTTGAGGGCAGAGGCATCCATCACGCCCAGCAGGTTGCCCTGGGGATCGAAGATCGGTGCGGCAGAGCAGGTCAGGCCGATAAACGCCGCGCGAAAGTGGTCGCGCTTGTGCACGGTGACCGCGGCCTTGCTGGTCAGCACCGTGGCCACGCCGCAGGTGCCTTCCTCGGCTTCCGACCAGCAGGTGCCGAGGTACAGGCCGGCCTTGCGGCAGTCGTTACGAATGCCGGCGTCCACGCGATGGTCGATGGTCTGGCCCTGGGCGTCGGTGAGCATCACGCAGTAATCGGCGTGGCGCACCCGGTTATGAATCTGCCCGACTTCCTCACTGGCGATACGCATGAACAGCTCGGCGCGCTCGCGGCATTCCTTGAGCAGGGTGCTGGTGAGGATGCGCGGCCCTTGCAGGGAACCGGGGTCGAGGTGGTGCTGCTCCATGGAGCGGCGCCAGGAGTCAAAAATCAGCGACGGCACCGGCGCCTGGGGCAGGCGGTCGGCGTTGCGAACCACGCGGCTGACGCAGTCGACATGGTCCTTGGAGTTCACGGCGAGCATTGAAGCCTCCGGTTCTCGATCCTTGTTGTTATGCCCGCCATTAAGCGCCCATGGGCCGGGAGGAACAAGGGCGGCCTGACCAACTGCCCGAGGTGAGACGCAGCGTCTCATCCCGCCTGAGACGCTGCGGGCAGGTTGCAACGGCGCGTCTCATTGAACGGGCCACAGTGGCATGCCCGGGTCTTCCGGCAGCTGCTCTGGATCAAGGCTTTCCCAGGTTTTCCAGCGGATTGGCACAGGCCGTGCTGAGTGCTTTGCAGCTGGCCTGATCCAGCCTTTTGTGTGTCGAGACAACCTGGAGAACAACAAGATGTCCACTCACCTGTCCACCGATCAATTGCTCCATGCCTACACCGTGATGCGCACCATCCGTGATTTCGAAGAACGCCTGCACGTGGAATTCGCCACCGGCGAGATCCCCGGTTTCGTGCATTTGTATGCCGGCCAGGAAGCCAGTGCAGCCGGGGTCATGGCCCACCTCAACGATGAAGATTGCATCGCCTCCAACCATCGTGGCCACGGCCATTGCATCGCCAAGGGTGTGGATGTGTTCGGCATGATGGCCGAGATCTACGGCAAGAAAACCGGGGTGTGCGGCGGCAAGGGCGGCTCCATGCACATCGCCGACCAGGAGAAGGGCATGCTCGGCGCCAACGGCATTGTGGGGGCCGGTGCGCCGCTGGCAGCCGGTGCGGCCCTGGCCGCGAAACTAAAGGGCAGCGCGGGTGTGGCCGTGGCGTTTTTTGGCGACGGCGGCTCCAACGAGGGCGCTGTGTTTGAAGCCATGAACCTGGCCTCGATCATGAACCTGCCGTGCCTGTTCGTGGCCGAGAACAACGGTTATGCCGAAGCCACCGGGTCCGGCTGGTCGGTGGCCTGCAAGGACATTGCCGAGCGCGCCGTGGGCTTTGGCATGCCGGGCGTGATCGTCGATGGCAACGACTTTTTTGCCGTACACGCCGCCCTCGGCGTTGCGGTAGAGCGTGCCCGCAGCGGCAAAGGGCCGACGCTGGTGGAAGTCAAATTGAGCCGTTTCTACGGCCACTTCGAAGGCGATGCGCAAACCTATCGCGGCCCGGATGAAGTGAAGCACCTGCGGGAAACCGGCGACTGCCTGAGCCTGTTTCGCCAGCGTTGCACCGCCGAAGGCTGGCTCGACGCAGCGCAGTTCGAACGCATCGACACCGAAGTTGCGCAACTGATCGAAGACGCCGTGCGCCTGGCCAAGTCCGATCCAAAACCCCAGGCCGCCGACCTGCTCAGTGATGTCTACGTCGCCTACCGCTAACCGCCACCCACTACAAAAACAATCCGTGGAGAAGTCATCATGGCTAGAAAAATCAGCTATCAGCAGGCAATCAATGAAGCCCTGGCCCAGGAAATGCGCCGCGACCAGAGCGTGTTCATCATCGGCCAGGACGTGTCCGGCGGCACCGGCTCACCGGGTGAACAGGACGCCTGGGGCGGCGTGCTCGGCGTCACCAAGGGCCTGTATCCGGAATTCCCCGACCGCGTGCTCGACGCACCGCTCTCCGAGGTCGGCTACGTGGGCATGGCCGTCGGCGCGGCCACTCGCGGCATGCGCCCGGTGTGCGAATTGATGTTCGTCGACTTTATCGGCTGCTGCCTTGACCAGTTGCTCAACCAGGCGGCGAAGTTTCGCTATATGTTCGGCGGCAAGACCACCACACCGCTTGTAGTGCGCGCCATGTACGGCGCCGGCCTGCGTGCCGCCGCCCAGCATTCGCAGATGCTCACCTCGATGTGGACCCATATTCCCGGGCTCAAGGTGGTGTGCCCGGCCACGCCCTATGACGCCAAGGGCATGCTGATCCAGGCGATACGCGACAACGACCCGGTAATTTTCCTCGAACACAAAATGCTCTACAGCCTCCAGGGCGAAGTGCCGGAAGAGCTGTACACCGTGCCGTTCGGCGAAGCCAATTTCGTGCGTGAAGGCAATGACGTAACCCTGGTGACCTACGGGCGCATGGTGCATATCGCCCTGGAAGCCGCGGCCAACCTGGCGCGCCAAGGCATCGATTGCGAAGTGCTGGACCTGCGCACCACCAGCCCGCTGGACGAAGACAGCATCCTTGAAAGCGTCGAGAAAACCGGGCGCCTGGTGGTGATCGACGAATCCAATCCACGTTGTTCGATTGCCACGGACATCAGTGCATTGGTGGCGCAACGCGCGTTCAGCTTCCTGCGCGCGCCGATCGAAATGGTCACCGCGCCCCACACCCCGGTGCCGTTTTCCGATGCCCTGGAAGACCTGTACATCCCCAACGCGGCGAAGATCGAAGCTGCGGTGCTGAAGATTGCCGACAAGAGGAACGCCGCATGATCCATACACTGACCATGCCCAAGTGGGGGCTGTCGATGACCGAGGGCCGGGTTGATGTCTGGCTCAAGCAGCCGGGCGACCGGGTGGAAAAGGGCGAAGAAGTGCTGGATGTCGAGACCGACAAGATCTCCAGCAGCGTCGAGGCGCCGTTCAGCGGAGTGCTGCGGCGTGTGTTGGCCCAGAGCGATGAGACCTTGCCGGTGGGGGCATTGCTGGCAATCGTGGTGGAAGGCGAGGCCAGCGAGGCAGAGATTGATGGGGTGATCGATGCGTTCCAGGCGGGGTTCGTTTCCAATGCTGCCGAGGCTGAAGCCAGCGGGCCATCGGCACATAAGGTCGAAGTGGGCGGGCGCTTGTTGCGCTATCTGGACCTCGGGGAGGGCGGCACACCGCTGGTGCTGATCCATGGTTTTGGTGGCGACCTGAATAACTGGCTGTTCAATCACCCGGTGCTCGCGGCTGAACGGCGGGTGATCGCGCTGGATTTGCCGGGGCATGGCGAGTCGGGCAAGTACCTGAAAGCCGGCGACCTCGAGGAGTTGAGTCAGGCGGTGTTGGCGCTGCTGGATCATCTGAAGATTGACCGCGCGCACCTGGCGGGGCACTCGATGGGTGGGCTGGTTTGCCTGAACATCGCGCGATTGGCACCGCAGCGTGTGGTGTCGTTGACCCTGATTGCCAGCGCTGGCTTGGGTACGGAAATCAACGGTGATTACCTGCAAGGTTTTATCGAGGCCAATAATCGCAATGCACTCAAGCCGCAACTGGTGCAACTGTTCAGCGACCCGGCGCTGGTGACCCGGCAGATGCTTGAAGACATGCTCAAGTTCAAGCGTCTGGAGGGGGTGGATCAGGCGTTGCGCGAGATCACCGGGGCGTTGTTCAGTAGGGGTCGGCAGTTGGCGGACCTGCGCAATGTTGTCGGGCAGCAGCCGAGCCTGGTGATCTGGGGCAGTGAGGACGCAATTATTCCAGCGAGCCATGCCCAGGAACTGGAGGCTCAGGTGGAGATACTGCCGGGGCAGGGGCATATGGTGCAGCTGGAGGCGGCGGAGCGGGTGAATCAGTTGATGCTGGCGTTTCTCAAAAAATATTCCTGAAAAATAAGGGCGCTTTTGTGGCGAGGGGGCTTGTCCCCCGTTGGAGTGCGAAGCGCTCCCGCTTTTTTTTGGGGCCGCTTCGCAGCCCAACGGGGGACAAGCCCCCTCGCCACAGAAATCCCATCATCAGAAAGGTCAGCGGTGTTTTTGGTGGCGCTTCAGGGTCTCGCTGGGCAACTCCTGAAACAACGCCCGATAACTGTTTGAAAACCGCCCCAAATGCCAGAACGACCAATTCATCGCGACTTCCGCCACGGTGGTGTCCACTGACGGCGGGTTCAACAATTCCCGCCGTGCACTGTTCAACCGGCGCAACCTCAACCATTGCGCCGGGCTCATTCCGGTGTACGTCTTGAACCCCTGCTGCAACTGGCGCAACGGCACGCCGGCAATGCGCGCCAGCTCCAGCAGGTTGACGGTTTCATCCGGCACATCCGCCGCCCATTCGCCAATGCGCGCCATGATGATTCGCTCCTCGGTGCGCCGCTGCAATGAACCCTTGTCCAGGCACACGCACGCGTTGTCGAGGATGAACAGGCAGTCGTCCAGGAGTTGTTGGGTGAGGGCATCACGACTTGGCGGGTCAAACGTGGCGGACAGTCGGGTCAACGTGCCGCTGAGCCAGCGACTGAACAAGGCGTTTTGCAGGGAGTTGAGCGGGGCCATGAACAGCCCCTCCAGTTTCGCCACCTCCAAACCATGGCGCTGGACGAACTGCGGCCCGAACACCACCGCCACTTCGCGGTAGTTTTCCGGGGTGATCCAGGTGTTGCGGCTTTCGCCATTGAGCACATACAGCGCGTTGTCGCTGCCATCGAAACAGAACGCCAGGGAGCCCGGTGGCGCGTTGAAGTTCTGCTCCACCCGGGTGTTCATTCGCTCTTCATACACCTCGACACCTTGCAGGTCGAGGTAGCGGATCTGCCCGGCAAAATGCCCCGGGGACATCTGCTGGTACTGCTGCACCCAACCGGGTGTCGCACTGCATTGAGCGGCCACGTCACCGGTGGTGAAGGCCTGTACGCGCAAAGCTGTTGCCTGTGTCATGGGTAACCTGGGCGCACTCTATTGGTGCGTTGTGGTTGGTGCAAAGTGGATAGATGCCGTCGGACGGCTGGCCCAAGATAGACCTCAATGCGCGGCGAGGGAAGCCCGCGGCGCATCATCCAACCCATGACGAGGTCCTTATGAACGCCCCCTTCGATCAGCTGTCCGCCTGGCTGAAAGAACACAAGATTACCGAAGTCGAATGCGTGATCAGTGATTTGACTGGCATCGCACGCGGCAAGATTTCGCCCACCAACAAGTTCCTGCATGAGCGAGGCATGCGCCTGCCGGAAAGTGTGTTGCTGCAAACGGTAACCGGGGACTTTGTCGACGACGACATCTACTACGAACTGCTGGACCCGGCCGACATCGACATGATCTGCCGCCCGGTGTCCAACGCCACCTACGTGGTGCCATGGGCCATCGAGCCCACCGCCATCGTGATCCACGACACCTTCGACAAGCAGGGCAACCCCATCGAATTGTCGCCGCGCAACGTGCTGAAGAAAGTCCTGCAGCTGTATACCGATCAAGGCTGGCAGCCGATTGTTGCGCCGGAAATGGAGTTCTACCTGACCCAGCGCTGCGAAGACCCGGACCTGCCGCTGAAGACCCCGCTGGGCCGCTCCGGCCGCGCCGAAAGTGGCCGCCAATCGTTCTCCATCGACGCCGCCAACGAATTCGATCCCCTGTTCGAAGACGTCTACGACTGGTGCGAAGCCCAGGGCCTGGACCTCGACACGCTGATCCACGAAGACGGCCCGGCGCAGATGGAAATCAACTTCCGCCATGGCGATGCCCTCGACCTTGCCGACCAGATCACCGTGTTCAAACGCACCCTGCGGGAGGCCGCGCTCAAACACAACGTTGCCGCCACCTTCATGGCCAAACCCGTGGCCGACGAGCCCGGCAGCGCCATGCACCTGCACCAGAGCGTGGTGGAAATCGCCACCGGCAAGCAGGTGTTTGTCGATGAGCATGGCAACAAGAGTCAACTGTTCCTGAACCACATTGGCGGCTTGCAGAAGTACATCCCGAAGCTGCTGCCGATGTTTGCGCCCAACGTGAACTCATTCCGCCGCTTCCTGCCGGACACCTCGGCGCCGGTCAACGTGGAGTGGGGCGAAGAAAACCGCACCGTCGGCCTGCGCGTACCGAGCTCCAGCCCCGACGCCATGCGCGTGGAAAACCGCCTGCCGGGCGCCGACGCCAACCCGTACCTGGCCATCGCCGCCAGCCTGCTGTGCGGCTACCTCGGCATGATCGAAAAGGTCGAGCCCAGCGCCCCGGTGGAAGGCCGCGCCTACGAGCGGCGCAACCTGAGGCTGCCGATCACCATCGAAGACGCCCTGGCGCGCATGGAAGAGTGCGACACCGTCAAGCAGTACCTGGGGGACAAGTTTGTGCGCGGCTACGTCGCGGTCAAGCGCGCCGAACACGAGAACTTCAAGCGGGTGATCAGCTCCTGGGAACGTGAGTTCCTGCTGCTGAGCGTCTGAGAAACCACACTAAAAAAACCATAGGGGTGTCGATATGCGTCTGGTGAAAAAGCTACTCCCGCTGGCCTTGGCGGCGTTGTTCAGCAGCGCGGGCCACGCCGCGCAGACGGTCAGTGTGTACAACTGGACCGACTACATCGGTGAGACCACCTTGGCCGACTTCCAGGCCAAGACCGGGATCAAGGTGATCTACGACGTGTTCGACTCCAACGAAACCCTGGAAGGCAAACTGCTCGCCGGCCGCACCGGCTACGACGTGGTGGTGCCGTCCAACCACTTCCTGGCGCGGCAGGTCAAAGCCGGTGCGTTCCTCAAGCTGGACCGCTCGCAGCTGCCCAACTTCAAGAACCTCGACCCCAAGCTGCTCAAACTGCTGGAGAAAAACGACCCGGGCAACGAGCACTCGGTGCCATACCTGTGGGGCACCAACGGCATCGGCTACAACGTGGACAAGGTCAAGCAGGTGCTGGGCATCGACCATATCGATTCCTGGGCCGTGCTGTTCGAACCAGAGAACATCAAGAAGCTGCATGAATGCGGCGTAGCGTTCCTCGACTCGGCGGATGAACTGTTCCCGGCGATCCTCAACTACATGGGCAAGGACCCGCGCAGCGAGAATCCCGAGGACTACAAACAAGCCGAAGCCAAGCTGCTGACCCTGCGGCCGTACATCACCTATTTCCACTCCTCCAAGTACATCTCGGACCTGGCCAACGGTGATATCTGCGTCGCCTTCGGTTATTCCGGCGACGTGTTCCAGGCCGCCAACCGCGCCAAGGAAGCCAAGAACGGCGTGAACATCGCCTACTCGATTCCCAAGGAAGGCAGCAACCTGTGGTTCGACCTGCTGGCCATCCCGGCAGACGCGGCCAACCCGAAAGCGGCCCACGCTTTTATCAACTACTTGCTGGACCCTGAAGTGATCGCCAAGGTCAGCGCCAGTGTCGGCTACGCCAATCCGAACCCGGCGGCCAAGGCCTTCATGGCGCCGGAGCTGGTGAACAACCCTGAGATCTACCCGTCCCAGGAAGTGCTCGACAAACTTTATATTTCCACCACCCCGACGCCTGCCGTCATGCGCTTGATGACGCGGTCCTGGAGCAAAGTGAAGACCAACAAATGAACCGTTCCTCGTCCGACCACGCCCGTTCCTATTACCTGGCTTCGGCCAACGCCATGCCCCAGCGCCCAGCGCTGGGGGCAGACCTGACGGCCGATGTGTGTGTGATCGGTGGTG
Source organism: Pseudomonas sp. SED1 (assembly GCF_034044025.1). Taxonomy (NCBI): domain Bacteria; kingdom Pseudomonadati; phylum Pseudomonadota; class Gammaproteobacteria; order Pseudomonadales; family Pseudomonadaceae; genus Pseudomonas; species Pseudomonas sp. SED1. The sequence goes on along the minus strand of NZ_JAXCIS010000211.1, from coordinate 1,212 downwards.
GATTCACCGGGGTCAATACCGCCATCGAATTGGCCCAGCGTGGGCTATCGGTGATTTTGCTGGAGGCCCGGCGGATTGGCTGGGGCGCCAGTGGGCGCAATGGCGGGCAGTTGATTCGCGGGATAGGGCATGACGTATCGGGCTTTGCCAAGTACGTGGGTGAGGAGGGCGTTCGTTACCTGCAGCAGGCCGGGATCGATTCGGTGGCGCTGGTGGGCGAGCGGATTCGCGAGCATGGGATTGACTGTGACCTGCGCTGGGGGTTTTGTGAGTTGGCGAATACGCCGGCGCAGTTCGCGGCGTTTCAGGGGGAGCTGGAAAGCCTGGCTACCTTGGGGTATGCGCCTGAAACCCGGCTGGTGGCGCCGCAGGATATGGCTCAAGTCGTGGGCTCAGGTGTGTATGCCGGTGGTTTGGTGGACATGGGGTCCGGGCATTTGCATCCGCTGAACCTGGTGTTGGGGGAGGCGGCTGTGGCCGAATCACTTGGGGTGCGGATCTTTGAAAACAGCCCGGTGCTGGAGTTGGTTCATGGCGATACGGTGCAGGTGCGTTGCGAGTTTGGCACGGTGCGCGCTGGCAGTTTGGTGTTGGCGTGTAATGCGCATCTGGAAGAGTTGGAGCCGAAGTTGAGTGGCAAGGTGTTGCCGGCGGGGAGCTATATCATTGCGACCGAGCCGCTGTCGGTTGGGGTGGCTGATCAGTTGATTCCGCAGAATCTGGCGTTGTGTGATCAGAAAGTGGGGTTGGATTATTACCGGCTTTCGGCGGATCGACGGTTGTTGTTTGGGGGGGCTTGTCATTATTCGGGGCGTGATCCGGTGGACATCGCGGGGTATATGCGGCCGAAGATGCTCAAGGTTTTTCCGCAACTGGTGGATACGGCGATTGAGTTTCAGTGGGGGGGGAAGATTGGGATTACGGCTAACCGGTTTCCGCAGGTGGGGCGGTTGAAGCAGCACCCGAATGTGTTTTATGCCCAGGGGTATTCGGGGCATGGGTTGAACGTGACTCACTGGTGTGCGCGGTTGTTGGCTGAGGGGATTCAGGCTGGGCAGAGTCGGGGGTTGGATATTTTCAGTCAGGTGCCGCATATGACGTTTCCTGGGGGGAAGGTGTTGCGTTCGCCGCTTTTGGCGTTGGGGATGTTGTGGTATCGGGTGCGGGAGATGGTGGGGTGATTGGTTGAGTACATATCCGTTTCTTCGGTAA
>NZ_JAXCIS010000210.1:0-26293 GCF_034044025.1 Pseudomonas sp. SED1 | reverse complement strand
CCGAGCCTAGGCGAGGAGCCGAGTGGTGGGGCAAGAGCGTTTTGCTTACTTTTGCGCTTTTCAAAAGTGAGCCGCTGTAAGAGCGGAACCCATAGCGGCCCTGACCGCAGCAACGGATATACACTCAAAACCCACCTCAGCCCCGCCGAACCCCCAGCCATTCCTCCCGGGTAATCTCCCAAATATCCTTGGACAAATTCCCAGCGACAAACTGCCCCTCATCCGTCCTGACCAACCGCATCCCCGTACGCTCGGAGATCCTGCGCGAGGCCACGTTCGGCGCCGCCTTGGGCACCCGCATCAAAGGCCGCTCCAGCACCTCAAACCAATACTCGGTCACCGCCGCACTGGCCTCGGCCATCAACCCCTGACCCTGCCACTGCGGCCCCAGCCAAAAGCCCCGATTGTTGTCCACCTCATCCATCAGGCTGACATTGCCAATCAGCACCTCTGGCGCGCTTCTGAGGCGGATCGACCAATGCCATTCCTCCCCACGCGCCATCGCCGGCAATGCCACGTGCTCCAGATAACTGCGCGCACCGTCCGCCGGGTAGGGCCAAGGCACCTGGGCATTGAGATAACGCACCACTTCCCAGTGCGCAAACTGCTGCTGGACGCCCTCGGCATCCTCCAGCGTCAGCGGCCTTAGGATCAGGCGTTCGGTATACAGCGTAGGTTGCGCATCCATGTCGTTACCAAGTGGCAGTGTTGGGAAAGTCCAGTGTCCCGCGATCCACAAAGCGCATGGTGCCGAACAGGCCACCCGCGAGTTTCCCGCGCAACACGTAAGGCAGGTTATTCAAGCTCTGGGTCTGGCTCAAGCCAAGGGTCTGGCGCAACACGGAAAACGCCGAAACGCTCACCGGCACCGTCAGCACCGTCTCCGAAAAGCGCGGGATGGAACCACTCAGATCACTCACCCCGGAAGCCAGCGGCCGGCCATTGACCTCAAGGTCAAGGGCCACGCCGTTGTAGTCGATCGCGGTTTCATTCGGGTTCTGCACCCGCAGTTTCACCGCGAAACGCACTTCCAGGTCCTGGCTTTGCAGCGGCTCGATGCCCACCACGTTGATGTTCACCGGGTCGCGGTTGGGGAACAGCGCGCAGGCACTCAGGGTGAGTAGCAGCAGTGACAGGACCATGAGCTTGCGCATAGAGGGGTTCTCCTATTTCGTGACGTCCGGGTCTTGCATCACCTTGAGGGTGGAGGCTTCCGGATCAAATTCATCTTCTTCCAGTTCTATGAACTCCTCAGGCAGGAAGATGTTCAGCACGATAGCGCAGAACGCACCGACGGTGATCGGCGACTCGAAGATGTTGTGCAGCGCCTTGGGCAGTTCGCGCAGTACTTCCGGGACTGCTGCCACGCCCAGGCCCATGCCTAAGGAAATGGCCACGATCAGCACATTGCGCCGGTGCAGGCCGGCTTCGGCGAGGATCTTGATCCCGGCCACCGCCACGGTGCCGAACATGATCAGGGTAGCGCCGCCCAGCACCGGTTTGGGCATCAGTTGCAGCACCGCGCCGATCATCGGGAACAGGCCCAGCAGCACCAGCAGCCCGGCAATGAAGTACGCCACATAACGGCTGGCCACGCCGGTCAACTGGATCACGCCGTTGTTCTGCGCGAAGGTCACCATCGGCAGGCTGTTGAAAGTGGCCGCCATCACCGAGTTGAGGCCGTCGGCCAGCAGGCCGGACTTGATGCGCTTGATGTACAGCGGGCCCTTGACCGGCTGTTGGGAAATCATCGAGTTGGCCGTCAGGTCACCGGCGGCTTCCAGGGGTGAAATCAGGAAGATCACTGCCACCGGGATAAACGCCACCCAGTCGAACGAGAAACCGTATTTGAACGGCACCGGCACGCTGATCAGCGGCAGTTGGGGCAGGGCGGCCAGGTCGACGCGGCCCATCCACCAGGCCACCACAAAGCCGAGGGTCAGGCCGATCACGATCGAACCCAGGCGCAGGAACGGGTTGTTGAAGCGGTTGAGCACTACGATGGTCAGCAACACCAGGGCCGCCAAGCCCATGTTGCCGGCGGCGCCCAGGTCGCTGGCGCCATAGCCGCCGGCCATGTCGGTGACGGCTACCTTGATCAGCGACAAGCCCATCAAGGTAATGATGGTGCCAGTGACCACCGGGGTGATCAGTTTGCGCAGCTTGCCGATGAACTGGCTGAGCACCACTTCGATAAATGCCGCGAAGAAGCAGATGCCGAAGATCGTCGACAGGATCTCATCGGTGCCGCCGCCCCGGGCCTTGACCATGAAGCCGGCGCTCAGGATTACGCTGATAAACGAAAAGCTGGTGCCTTGCAGGCACAGCAGGCCCGAGCCCACCGGGCCGAACTTGCGGGCCTGCACGAAGGTGCCGAGCCCCGACACAAACAGCGCCATGCTCACCAGATACGGCACTTCGCTTTCCAGGCCCAGCACGCCGCCGACGATCAGCGTTGGAGTGATGATCCCGACAAAGCTGGCCAGCACGTGCTGCAGGGCGGCAAATATCGCCGCGCTGAAGTGCGGACGGTCGTCGAGGCCGTAGATCAGGTCGGATTTATAACGGGGGCGAGGGGTTTGAGTGTCAGACAAAATACGGGCCCGGGCAGGAAAAAGGAGGCGCAGGATGCCAGAAACTGCCAGTTGTCAGAAGTGTGAAAAAATATTTCGGAACATCCCCCATTAATTCCTCAAGCCGGCCGATACCGTTTATAGGCCCACATACCAATTACAACAGTGGTGCCAGCCGGTCAGAGCGGCGCGTTGACGCCCACTGACCGTGTCGCGGCAGGGATGCTCGCAGCCACTACTTCTAAGAGCGCCCCCTATGTCCCTTCGTAACCTGAATATCGCACCTCGAGCTTTTCTCGGTTTCGCCTTCATCGCGTTGCTTGTCGTTATTCTTGGGGTGTTTGCGGTGAACCGCATGACCCTGATTCGTCAGGCATCGGTCGACATGGGCGCCAACCAACTGCCCAGCGTCGGATATCTGGCCACCATGACCGAAAACGTCCTGCGCCTGCGGATTCTGTCGTTTCGCGTATTGGTCAACCGTGAACCGGCGGCCTTGCAGGAAGCCCAGACCCGCATGGGCGTGCTGGAAGGCAAGGTCAAGACCGCCCAGGCGGCTTATGCCACCATGCCGGCGGGGGATGAAGAGGCGGCGCTGTACAAGACGTTTGCCCTCACGCTCGACAATTACCTCAAGGCTCAGGCCGAGATGGTGAGCCTTTCGCAGCAGAACAAAGTGGAAGAGATGCGCGCCCTGATCAACAGCCGCATTAAGGATGGCACCGACCAGATGGGCGAACAGTTGAATAAACTGATCGCCATCAACGCGGCTGACGCGACCCAGGCAGGCAATGACGCCGGGCAGAGTTACCGGGACGCCATCACGGGCATCATCGCCGTTTCGGTGATTGCGGCCCTGATGACGGTGTTGCTGGCATGGCTGTTGACCCGAAGCATCGTCACCCCACTGCGCAAAGCGCTGGAGGTGGCTGAAGTGATCGCTGGCGGTAACTTGAGCAAAGTGATTGAAGATGACGGCAAGGACGAACCCGCTCGCCTGCTCGGCGCATTGGCTGCAATGCAAGCCAACCTGCGTCAGACCATCCAGCACATCGCCGGCTCAGCCACGCAGTTGGCCTCTGCCGCTGAAGAGCTCAGCGCGGTGACTGAAGAGGCCTCCAAAGGCTTGCAACAGCAGAACAACGAAATAGACCAGGCCGCCACAGCGGTCAACGAAATGACCGCAGCGGTGGAAGAAGTGGCGCGCAATGCGGTGTCCACCTCGGAAGCTTCCAGCCAGTCCAACCAGGCTGCGCGAGAAGGGCGTGACCGGGTGGTGGAAACCGTCGGTGCGATTCAGACCATGACTCAGGATGTACAAAACACCTCGGTATTGATCGAAGGCCTGGCGGCTCAGGGCCGTGATATTGGCAAGGTACTGGACGTGATTCGCGCGATTGCCGAGCAGACCAACCTGCTGGCCCTCAACGCAGCGATTGAAGCGGCACGTGCCGGTGAAGCCGGGCGCGGGTTTGCGGTGGTGGCGGATGAAGTGCGGGCCCTGGCCCATCGCACGGCGCAGTCGACCCAGGAAATCGAAAAAATGGTCGCAGGCATTCAGAGCGGTACGGGCGAGGCAGTGAACTCGATGCAGCAGAGCAACCAACGCACCCAAAGCACCCTGGAAATGGCACGGGCTGCCGGCGTGGCGTTGGAGCAGATTACCCAGTCCATCAGCCTGATCAACGAGCGCAACCTGGTGATCGCCAGTGCGTCGGAAGAACAGGCTCAGGTGTCCCGCGAGGTTGATCGCAACCTGGTGAATATCCGCGACCTGGCGACCCAGTCGGCAGCGGGTGCCAACCAGACCAGCGCGGCCAGCCATGAGCTGTCGCGTCTGGCGGTGGATTTGAACGGGATGGTGGCGCGCTTCGTCATCTGATCTGAAATACAATTAAAAATGTGGGAGCGGGCTTGCTCGCGAAGGCGGTGTGTCAGTTGATGCATTCGGTGGCTGACACACCGCTTTCGCGAGCAAGCCCGCTCCCACATTGGGTGCTGTGGTGTTTCAGGATTCAGTGTTTCCAGGCCGCCGGATTCACTAGATTCTTCGGCTTTTCCCCCGCCAGCGCCGCCAGCAGATTGTCCACCGCGCACTTGGCCATAGCCTCCCGCGTCTCATGAGTCGCCGACCCGATATGCGGCGTCGCCACCACATTGCTCAAGCGCAACAACGGCGAGTCATGCTGCAGCGGTTCCCGCACAAACACATCCAGTCCCGCCGCGCGAATGGTGCGCTGTTGCAACGCCTCGATCAGCGCCGGCTCGTCCACCACCTTGCCTCGGGAGATGTTGATAAAGATCGTCTCCGGGCCCATCAGCGCGAATTCTTCAGCGCCAATCAAGCCTTCGGTTTCAGCCGTCAGCGGCAACGTCAGGCACACAAAGTCGGCTTGTTGGAGCAAGTCCGGCAGGCTGCGATACTCGGCGCCGAAGCGCTGCTCCACCGCCGGTTTTGGCGAATGGCTGTGATAGATCACCGGCATGCCAAACCCGAAATGCCCACGCTGGGCCAAGGCTTCGCCAATACGGCCCATGCCGATAATGCCCAGCGTCTTGCCGTGTACGTCGCTGCCGAAATGCAACGGGCCAATGTTCTGGTTCCAGTTGCCGGCGCGCACCATATTGGCCAGTTCCACCACTCGCCGGGCAGTGGCGAGGATCAGCGCGAAGCCGGTATCAGCGGTGGTTTCCGTCAGTACGTCGGGGGTGTTGCTGAGCAGGATGCCGCGCCCGGTCAGATAGTCGATGTCGTAGTTGTCGACGCCGACGGACACGCTGGCCACGGCCTCAAGGTTTGGCGCCAGGTCCAGCAATTTGGCGTCCAGGCGCAGGCTGGCACCCAGCATCCCTTGGGCCTTAGGCAACGCCGCGCGCAGCTTGGCCAGGCCGCTTTCATCCAGTGCCTCGATCAGTGTGACCTCGGCCTGTTCATGCAGGCGGGCCATCAGCGGCGCAGAGAGTTTCTTGTAGAGCACGACAGACTTTTTCATCAGGTCTTTACCTTCAATTCAAGGGATTGCAGCGGGGCGCGCTCGCGGTCACTGGCGCCGGGCTTGAGGAAGATCGTCAGCACCACCGACACCATCAACGCACCGCTCATCAGCAGGTACGAGGCGCCGGGCGAACCGGTGCTGCTATTGAGGTAGCCCACCAGGTACGAACCGCCAAACGAACCGAGGGCACCCATGCTGTTGATCAGCGCCATGGCGCCGCCGGCGACGTTGGCCGGAAGGATCTCCGGGACGATCGCGAAAAACGGTCCGTACGGCGCATACATGCACGCCCCGGCGATCACCAGCAGGGTGTACGACCACCAGAAGTGTTCGGCGCCCAGCACGTAGGACGCATAAAACGCGATGGAGGCGATCAACAGCGGCGGCCACACAAAGCGTTTACGTTTTTGCAGTTTGTCCGAGCCCCAGGACACCACCAGCATGCCGATCACCGCCGCCAGGTACGGCAGCGCCGACAGCCAGCCGGCCTCGACCATGTCCATTTTCAAGCCGGCTTTGAGAATCGACGGCAGCCACAGCACGAAGCCATACACGCCAATGCTCCAGCAGAAAAACTGCAGCGCGAGGATGATCACCTTGGGCGAGCGAAAGGCTTCGGCGTAGTTCTTCACCGCCTTGATGCCCACCTGTTCTTCGGCGAGGGCGGTTTCCAGGTCTTTTTTGTGCTGGGCGCTCAGCCATTTGGCGTCGGCCGGTTTTTCATCCGCCAGCTTCCACCAGATAAAGGCCCACAGCACTGCCGGCAAGCCTTCGATGATGAACATCCAGCGCCAGCTGAAATGCTGTACCAGATAGCCCGAGACCACCGACATCCACATCATGGTCACCGGGTTGCCGAGGATCAGGAAGGTGTTGGCCCGGGAGCGTTCTGCGCGGGTGAACCAGTGGCACAGGTACACCAGCATCGCCGGCATCACGGCGGCTTCGACCACCCCGAGCATGAAGCGGATCACGATCAGCATGTAGGTGTTGGACACCATGCCGGTCAGGGTGGCCAGGCCGCCCCAGAGGATCAGGCTGACGAAAATCAGCTTCTTGACGCTGCGCTTCTGCGCGTAGATCGCCCCCGGCACCTGGAAGAAAAAGTAGCCGAGGAAGAACAGCGCGCCGAGCAGCGACGACATGCCCGGGGTGATCATCAGGTCTTCGGCCATCCCGGAGGCGGCGGCGAAGCCGTAGTTGGCGCGATCCAGGTACGCCAGGCTGTAGGTGATAAACACGATGGGCATGATGTACCACCAACGACGGGTGGCGAGTTTCAACGGTTCCATAAGGTTGCTCCTGAGCTTGTTGTAGTTGTGGCAACAGGTAACTGGGTAGCAGCGAGCTTGCTCGCGAAAAACCTAAGGGCTCCACCTTTATTCAGGTGGCGCGTGTCATCGTTAACGACCTTCGCGAGCAAGCTCGCTCCTACAATAAGCAGGCAGATCTTCACGCAACGGCAAGCCTTCCATGTCGCCACGGCTCTGCACCGCGCGGCTGCCGATCCAGTTGCCGCGCTGCACGGCCTCGGCAAAGCTGAGGTTTTCCAACAACGCGCTGATCATGCCCACGGCAAAACCATCGCCAGCGCCGACCGTGTCGACCACCTTGGCCACGGGTAAGGCGGCGACGAAACCCTGGTCCAGTTGCGTGCGGTAATACGCGCCGTGGGGGCCGAGCTTGATGGCCACGGCTTCCACGCCCTGGTCGAGGTAGAACGCGGCGATGTCGGCCGGGTCTTCAAAACCGGTGAGCAAACGGCCTTCGCTCAAACCCGGCAACACCCAATCCGCCAGGCAGGCGAGGGCGTTGATTTCGCTGATCATGCGTTGCTCGTTTGCCCACAGGGACGGGCGCAGGTTCGGGTCGAAGGACACGCTGCGCCCAGCCTCGCGCATTTGCGTCATCAACTGGCGCGACAGCTCGCGGGTGGCGTCCGACAGTGCCGGCGGGATGCCTGTGGCGTGCAGGTGGCGGGCTTGCAACAGCTCGGGCTTGATCGCCTCGACCGAGAGATGGCTGGCGGCCGAGCCACGGCGGAAGTACTCCACCTGCGGATCGTCGCCGGCTTCTTCGCGGGACTTGAGTTGAAAACCCGTGGGGTGCAGCGGGTCCACCGCCACATGTGCGCAGTCCAGGCCTTCGTTCTGCAAGGTGTCCACCACAAAACGCCCGAGGGAATCGGCGCCCACCCGGCTCAGCCATGCGACGTTGAAGCCCAGGCGTGACAGGCCGATGGCGACGTTGCTGTCGGCGCCGGCAATACGCTTGTGAAACTCGGCAACCTGGGCCAGGTCGCCGGTCTGTTCGGCGACAAACATCGCCATGGTTTCACCAAACGACAGGATATCGATCTCAGACATGGGCGTTCTCCACGCGGGGCTGGCCAAGGACGGCGAGGGCGGCGACCTGCTGTGCCGTGACCTGTACCAGGTCATCGCCTTGCAGCGGAAATTCCACGGCCCGGGTAATACCTTGAGTCATATGCTTGAGCAGTTGTTCCCACAGATGCAGGTCGGCGGCGCCTGGCGGCAACGCCACCAGCTTGCCGTCGGCGCGGCGGGCCACGGCCTTGCAGTGCAGGTAGTCCACATGCCGGCCCAGCAGGCGCGCGGCGGTGAGTGCGGACTGGTCCTGCCATTGCCAGTTGCCGATATCGAAGGTCATTTTCACCGGCACCGCCAGGCGCTCGACTTCGTTGAAAAAACGCTGCATCGGCTCGATGCGCCCGCCGTGCAGGGTCTGGTCGTTTTCCACCAGCAACTTGACCGGATGCCGGTTGAGCAGGGCGCTCAAGCTGCCCAGGTCGTTGGTGTCGGTGAAATAGCCGAGGGAGACTTTCAGCCAGCCAGCGCCAAACGCCTGGGCGCGGTGGAGGGTGGCGGCCAGTTCGGCATTGGGTTGCGAGCGGCCGGCCACCCAGAGTTCCAGGGGCGAGGAGAACACGCATTCCAGGCCTTGATCGGCCGCTGCTTGTACCAGTTCAAGGGGTTGTTCGGTGGTCAGCAGTTCTTCGCGCCATTCGATACGTTGCGCGCCAGCGGCGGCCAGCACCGAGACGAAGCTCAACTGGCCCTGTTGGCGGACCAGGTCGGCGCCGTAGCTGGAAAGGCTGATAGAGACGGGGTATTTATGCATTGTTGTGCACCTCTGAAACCGGTTTCATTTTTATACGCAAAGTAAAGGTGTGGGAGCTGGGTTGCCTGCGATGGCGGTGTGTCGGTCGATTACTTCTTTGTTTGAGACATCGTCATCGCAGGCAAGCCCACACAAGGGATTGGGTGGAGCCTCGGACGATGAGTTGTGGCAAGAAATCCAGGGTGCGCGTCGGCTCGGTATCGCCGCGTAAGCGCTTGAGCAAACAATCAAACGCGCTGGCGCCGATGGCGTCGGTAGGCTGGGCGAGGGCGGTGATGCCGCTGCCTACCAGCGGGTACCAATCCAGGTCATCGAGGGCGATCAAGCCCACGTCCTCGAACAGCTTGCAGCCCAGTTCCTTCAGCGCACGGGTGCAGGCCAGTGCCGCGATGCCGTTGGCGCAGAACAGGGCTTTGGGGCCGGCTTTAGTATTGGCGAGGAAGGTTTGCAGGCGGGTATTGAGTTGACTGTCGATCTCCAGCACGGCGCCGGTCAACGCACTGCGCTGGCCAATCTCGGCCTTGAAACTCTCCAGACGCTCCAGACGTGAACTGGTGCCATCGGTGGCTTCGCTGACCAATAGCAGGTCGCGATAGCCTTGCTGCTCAAGGTGCTCGACCGCCATGCGCACCGCCACCAGGTTATCCAGCCCTACCAAATCGCTGTGCAGCGGCTCGACCTTGCGGTCCACCAGCACCAGAGGCATTTCCCGTTGCAGCTCCAGCAATTGGTCGAGGTGATGGCCGAGGGTGTTAACGATCAGGCCTTCGATGTTGTACGAGCGCAGGGCGGCCAGGTGCAGGCGTTCCTGCTCGTCATCGCGGTCGGTGTTGCACACCACCAGGCTGTAGCCGTGTTGACGGCAGGCGGTTTCCACGCCATGCATCACGGCAATCGAATAGGGGTTGCGGATATCGGCCACCAGCATGCCGATCAGGCGGGTACGCCCACGTTTCAAACCACGGGCCATCTGGTTGGGGCGGTAGCCGAGCTCATCGATAGCCTGCTCGATGCGCAGAGCGATGGCCTCGGACAAGAGCCCACGGTCGTCGCCGATAAAGCGCGACACGCTGGCTTTGGAGACACCGGCGCGCTCGGCCACATCAAGCATGGTCACACGGCTGCGCTGGGCGGCGGAAAATGGAGTCACGGTGCAGGGCCTTTCTTATTGGAAGGGTCGACGCGTGGGTACTCGCGCTGAAACCGGTTTCAGAAGACCATCGACCAGGCAATTCGTCAAGTACGATTCACGGGGAGTTGCCGGTTAAAACCGACGAACGGCTGGGTCAACCTGTGAGTTCTGACAGTATTCGAACCCCGATATTGCGCGTTTAATAAATCCAAGCGCGCAAACATCTGCGCGGGAGCGAACAAGTAGCCAGGAGGGTGACATGAGTGATCCCAAGACCGCTGGACTGCGCAAGGGTGTCTTGAGCCTGAAAGACATCGAGGTGCCGATTCTGGATTACGTCATCCCTCCGATTACAGATGGGTATATTCCCAACTGGCACCTGGACAGTGGGCTGGAGGTGGTGATTCCCGAGTTATGGGACGGTTCCGCAGAGGAGGGTGAGTTCAATATCGTGAGGGTTCGTTGGCTGCGCGGCGGGGCTGAAGGCAGGCCGCCTTATGTCCGCCGTTTTGATGGCCCCATCTCAGAAGGCATTTTTCCTCTAAAGATTCCGATAGCGCGGGATTATCTGGAAACAGACGGTACGGTATTTCTGCATTATGAGATTGAAGACGAAACAACACTGATTTCCCGGTCGACCCCACGCATCCTGTATCTGGATCGCACGCCGCCCAATAACAACGTTAAGCCTTTGCCCCCGGTATTCCCGGTCGCGATTATTGATGAGGATTACTTGCGGGCGCACGCCACCGTCGATCTCACCGTGGCGTTTTATAACGGTCGCCGAGCCCGAGACAGGATCTATTACTACGTATCGGACAAAACCCCGCCGCCCGATGCAGCGCCCGACGGATATATAGAGTTTCCCCTTGAAACCACGCCACTGATCGTGCCGATCCCCGGTGACGTGTTTCGGTTGTACCCAAACGGTACCCAATACGTCCATATTCGGCTTGAAGATCGATCGGGAAATCCCGGCCCAAGATCCGATCAGGCGTCAGTTGAGGTCGATTTGTTGGGTTCTCCGACGCTACTCCAGCCTCCGGTTATTCCGGCAATGGCGGGTGGCCTGATCAACCGCCATGAAGCCCGTCTGGGAGTTGTTGCGCGCGTGAACTACACCAATTGGCAGCCAGGAGACCGAGTTGCCTTAAGGTGGGGTAACACCACGATCGGGCTGATAGAGGTCACGAAGGTGCCCTTTGACGTCGATGTTCCATGGCTGGCGTTGATCGACGACGGCCTGGGACCCGCGCAGGAGTTTGCCCATTACACCATTTGGCGCGAGGGCAGCATGGTGCCCACTTTTCCGAGCCCGGGCACCAGGATCCTCTGGGACTTCACCGTTGCAGGGCAAGATCATGCCAATGCCCCACAGTTGATCAACACTGACTTGCCACGGGTACGGATATTTGGGGAGGGCTCTACCACTGACAACCATATTGATATTCGTGACAAGGATAAGCGGATCTACGCCAGTGTTGCCCTTTATCACACCCCTAGAGATGGGGAACTGTTGGAGTTGTATTGGGGGAACTTTCCGTCCCTGGATTCACCGGTCGCCAGTTATCGTATAGACACCAGTAATGGGGATGTAGAAGGCGCACGCGTGGAATTTAGCGACATACCCTGGCAAGTCATTGTGGATGCGGGTAACAATGACCGGCTGCCGGTGTATTACACGACGTTTAACGGCGTTAATGAACAAATCGCTTACTTCACTGAAGTGACCGTGGCGGTGATCGCGCCTTTGATATTTAGGCAGGCAGAGTTCCCAAGCTGGGATCACCTGACTTCAACCCTTAATTGTTCATCCATTCCTCCCCTGTGGGACCATATTCCAATCCGAGTTGCGCCCGATCTCGCGTTCAGGAGAGACGACGTCGTTATTTTGAGCTGGATCGGATATACGGAAATCTGGGGGGGAGGCAAGCCAATTCCTGAAACCGCAGAAACGATCACTCATAGCTTAACCGCAGAAGAAGCTATTAATGGTTATACGTTCAAGCTGGATAACTATGCTGAAAAAATAGCGCCCATCAAATCCCCGGACCCCACTAGCCCGGCAAGTTCCGCGTATGCCGTTTATACCGTTTGGCGCGGCACCCAGTTTATAGGTTCATCACGGCTTTACTACGTGAAAATTGATCGGCGCAGGGCTGGCGGACTCTACTGTGGGCCTGACGGGAACGGCCCGGAGCTCTGAAAGTTGGGGCGTAGTGTGCAAGTGCGAAGGCAAACAGTGACCTGATGATTTATGAACTCATGCCGTCATGTCCATGTGTGTAATGCCATGTGAGTTCACGTCATCTTACATTTTAACGATGTTGTTAAACATGCAAGTGGAGAGCACAAATGACGAGTTTGAATAAGAAACAACAGGCTGCAGTTGCCTCGCGAGAAGCGAACAGGGCGTATTTGTCCGGTCGAAAGGGCGGGATCCTGAATTTGACGTTGCCGGACTTCGATAGTTTGAATGCCGACGGGCTGATTCCTTATCAAGAGCCCAGGCTGCCGCTACGTGTCAGTTATGATCTTTCCGACTTGGCGGCGGGTGGCGACGTTGACCCTGCCACGGTTTATATCACTACGAATATTCGTGGCAAAGGCGCAACCCAGTGGGGGCCTGCCATTCATGTCGTTACCTTTGCAAACCCTGCGTCCCCTACTTACGCCGATATCACCGCACCCTTTTTTCGAGATATCCCCGCATCGCTCTTAACCCAAGGCGAGCATGAAGTGGGTTATATCATCTGGGAAGGCCCCTCATCACCGACCCCGCTGTTAGCGGGTGCTCCACTGGAAATAGATGAGACGCCGCCTTACGGTCGTAACTATCCGCCAGTGCCGGTATATCCCAGCTATCTGGCAGACGAAATTACCGAGACGGATATCGCAGGAAACGCTGGCGGGATGGTGTGTACATTCCCGGCCTATCCAGCATCACGAAAACCGGGCGATAGTATTGAGGTCTATTTTTCCGAGGATTTTTCCTCGCAATTGTCCACTCCGGCCCTGACGGTTCCTGTTACGGACGGATTAACCTTCACCGTGCCCTGGGACGCGGTCAGGGCCAATGAAGCAGGGCGCAACTACCTGTTTTACGTCCTGCGTGACTTGGCCGGCAACCGCAGCCTGGATTCAACGCCAGCGCGCATCAACTTGAACTTGACTGACGATCCGGCTCCCCACCAGGCGGAGATTCCGCTTGCGCTGCTGCCCGATGACGGTCTCATTGACCTGCAAGATGTGTATGTCGAGGACAACGTTTTCGTCAGCATTCCTGAATACACCAACAACCTGCCCGATATCGACGTTATCCAACTGACTTGGGGGGGTGAGGATCCGCTGCGTTACGACGTCGCGGATTACATGCCGTTCCCGCTGCTGCTGCCCGTGAGCCGCGCAACGATCTTTGCCGACTACGGCACTGTAACTGGAGAGAACGAGACCACCATTGAGTATCTCGTTGATCGGCGTGGGCAGGAGTTTGATGCACCTCCCCTGGTTATCCACGTCGACCTCTCGTCACCAGGTCCCAACCCTGGACTTGACCCTGAAAACTCGGCACTCAATCTGCCGACGGTGTATGGCAGCGACAGGACCACGCCTAACGTGCTCACGCCCGACGACTTTGGCAATGATGCTACGGTCGATATCGTGCTTTGGGACCTGCCCGTACCTGCTCCGGGTATCATCATTACCGGCTACTGGGGCGATCTGGCGCACCCCTTTGACCCGACGCCACTAACAACAGAGGGCGCTGGTGCGACCATTACATTGGACGTCCCATGGGAAACGATCAGGGACGTAGGCAACAACGCCACACTCAAGGTGTTCTACACCTTGAGTTGGCTAACCAATAACAATATCCAGCGCTCTGAATCCCGGAACGTGAACGTGACCGCGAATGTGGTAACGCTGCAGGAGGCACAGTTCCGAAAGGCCGCGGCAGCATTGGCATGTACCGACCTCCAAAACGTGACGCGGGCCGCAGTCGTCAGGATTTCGGGCAATATGACGTACTTCAAGGAGCACATGGTTATCCGAGGGGAGTGGCGAGTGTTCAGCGACGCGGCAGGCACTACGCAGCTGGGTCCCGCTCACGACGTCAACTCTCCACCGCTGACACTGGATATGGTCGCGAACGGTTTTGATTTGACGATTGCGCCTTACATGACGGTAGTCAGGCCTGCCGCTCGAAACTCGGCGGACTTCCACTACTTCGTCGACATTCCCGGGGAGGGCGAAGTCAAGTCCCAGCGGGCGTTTACCCGAACTCGTTTTACCGACCTCAACGGCTTGTTCTGTGAGGAACAGCCGATCTCTTTCGTGGATGAAGACTAGTCTCCAGCAATGATCAAGGGGCGCTCCGGCGCCTCTTGAATTTAACCCGCTCGCCCCCGCATTTCCGCGTCATGCCATTCAAACCATTCAGATAAATCCTACATCAACAGTTAGCACTCAACGGTAACTTTGCGACCCTTGAGTGGCCTGCTTCCATCCCTCTGGAAATAGGCCGGACGGTTCCGTTGTGGAGCCTCTGTTGAAAGAGTGGTTTCTTGTGAAGATCAATACTGCGTTTAAGTTAAAGCCTTTAGTCGCAATGATGCAGGTCCCTTGCGTTATGTCCGTTTTATTCCTGGCACCTCAAGCCCAAGCCAGGCTGATTGAAAATGAGACCTACACCATTGGGCATGGTGAACACATTGATTCGTTTGAGTTGCGCAACGCTACGCTTAACGTCAACAACACGTTTACGCGGGATGTCTATGCCGACGCTTCTACGCTGAACGTCACCGACCGCAGCACCATCCTCGGCCCGGTGGTTGTCCAACGAGGCTCCAGTGTGAACGTGGCCAATAGCCGAGTGACCGCTTCCGGGGCGCTCAATAACGGTATTACGTTGTTCAGCAGCAATGCCCTGATCCAGGGGAGTGTGATTTCCAGCGCGGACCATTTCGGCATGTTGATCGGTCGGTACACGTCTGACACGACCGGGTCCACGGCAGTTGTGTCCGATAGCGTAATCTCCGGCGCTACCGGTGGCGCGGCGTTGACGGGCAACAGCTCGCTGGACTTGATGCAAAGCGAAGTGATCGGTGTAAGCGAGGGCAGCTTCGGCCTGAGCCTGGAAAGTGCAACGGCCCGTGCTTTGCGCAGCAATATTACCGGCGGACTTAACGGCATAGTGATGTCGGTTGATCGTCGTATACCCAATGCGAACACATTGGTACTGGACCAGGCCCGGGTCACCGGTACCACCGGTGCGGCCCTGCTTGTGCAGGGCGCGCGGGGGCAGGGCGCGGTCGCCGACATTCAGGTACTCAACGGCTCTACGCTGATCGGTGGCAACGGCAATCTGCTGGAAGTCAAAGGTGGCTCAATCGCCAATATGCAGGTCGATAACAGCCAGCTGCAAGGTGATGTGGTTGTCGATGCCGGGAGTGCCGCCCACCTGCAACTGAACAATTTTGCCTCCCTGACAGGCCGCCTGGACAACGTCTCTTCGTTGCAGATCGGTGACCAGTCGATGTGGGTCATGACTGGCAACAGCCAGGTCGGTGCGCTGACCTTGTCGGATGGCATGGTCAAGTTCGGTGAAGGTGATGCGTTCTATCAGCTGGACCTGGGAAGCCTGTCTGGCCAGGGTACTTTTGTGATGGGCACCGACTTCGCGCGGGGCCTGACCGACTTTCTCAACATTACTGGCGATGCATCCGGTCATCACAATTTGTTGCTTGCCAGCAGCGGCGCGGAACCGCTCAACCCGGGCGACATACAGGTGGTGCACACCGGAGGCGGTGACGCACAGTTCGAACTGGTAGGCGGTTCGGTTGATGTGGGGGCCTGGTCCTACGGGCTTCGCCAAGACGGTACCGACTGGTTCCTCGACCCGAATAACCGCACCGTCAGCCCGGGCACCCGTTCGGTGCTGGCCTTGTTCAACACCGCACCGACCGTGTGGTACGGCGAAATGACCTCGTTGCGCAGCCGCATGGGTGAACTGCGCCACAATGGCGCCGAGTCCGGTGGCTGGCTGCGTGCGTACGGCAACAAGTACGAAGTCTCCGGCGGTGAGGCGGGCGGTTACCAGCAGATTCAGCGTGGTTTCTCCCTGGGCGCGGACGCACCTGTCGGCGATGGCTGGTTGCTGGGGGTGATGGCCGGTCACAGTAACTCCGACCTGGACCTCAACCGGGGGACGTCGGGTGAAGTAAAAAGCTACTACGCCGGCCTGTACGCAACGTGGCTGGATGAAGACAGCGGCTACTACTTCGATGGCGTGGTCAAAGCCAACCGCCTGCAGAACTCATCCAAAGTAGGTTTGAGCGACGGCACGCAAACCAAAGGCAATTACAACACCAATGCGCTGGGCGCTTCTGCCGAGGTAGGTCGCCACATCAGGCTTGATGACGATTTCTTTGTCGAACCTTTCGCGCAAGCGTCGCTGGTGACTGTGCAAGGCAAGAGCTACAGCCTGGACAATGGCCTCAAAGCCAAAGGCAAGAACACTGACTCGGTGCTGGGCAAGTTGGGCGTGACCGTAGGGCGTGACTTCGTACTGGATGACGGCAGCGTGATGCAGCCATATCTTCGCGGCGCCGTTGCCCATGAGTTTGCCAAGAACAATACGGTGTTGGTCAACAATCAGACGTTCAACAACGACCTGTCGGGATCACGTATCGAACTTGGCGCGGGGGTTGCCGTATCGCTGTCCAAGCACCTGCAATTGCATGCTGACTTCGACTACGGCCAGGGCAAGCATGTTGATCAGCCTTGGGGCGCCAATGTCGGCATGCGGTATAGCTGGTAAAAGCTGCCGGTAAATAAAAACGCCCCGAGACCGGGGCGTTTTTTTTGCAGCGCATTTAATCAAAGGTTGAACAAAATCTGCAGTCTTTGCTCTGCACCACTGACATCATAGAAATAGACATCCAATGCGCCGCTGACATGGTTGGAGATGATGTCATGAAAAAACTCTATGGTCCCACGGTGTGCGCTATAGGCAGGCGTGGGTGGATCATCGTACGTCATGTTAATGATCGAGAACCGTTGCTCTCTTTCGTCCTCCTTCAGCGTGTAGCGCCCGGAGGGTAGTAGAGCCCGGTCGTACGTATATTTGAAGATGATCACTTGTTTGAAAATGTCTGAACCTTGAGCTTTTCCATGACGCGAAGTGCTACCTGCCAGATCGGGCGGTGGGCCAGTCATCGTGCCTTCAGCCAACCAGAACCCGTTTTTCAGTTCATGACTCAAAAACTGTGGCTTGAATTTTTTGTCTGCGACGACTCCTTCGAAAAAGCGTGTGTTGGTTGCGGTTCGGGTGGATTTGGCGGCAGGGGCAGTTGCAGTACTCATCATCAAACTCTCCTTCAATACAGTGAAGTGTGCGGTGAATGTCGCGGGTGCAAAGTGAGTTCATTCAGCGCCCTAACGTGCTGCGCCACAACTGTCAGAATTCACAGGTTTTCCAACCGTTCGTCGCTTTCCCTACGTGCCAGCCAGAACGCTCAGCCACGCGGACCCGAACAACAGCAACGCCATGCCTTGGTTAAAACGCTGCATGGCCCTGGCCGAGCGGAACACCCGGCTCGAACCCACTCCCAGCAACGCCCACGCTCCCAGGCACGGCAACGAAATCATAAAAAACGCCAACGACAGGTACAGCACATGGCTCTGGCGTTCGTCGCCATTGCCGGCAAACACACTGACCACCGCCAGGGCCATCATCCAGGTCTTGGGGTTGACCAATTGCAGGCTGGCGGCGCCGGCCAGGCCCAAACGTTTTTGAGGGGTGTTCGGGTCGATGGCTTCGGCCGGGGCGCGGAAGATCTGCCAGGCCAGATAGCTGAGCCAGGCCACGCCCACCCATTGCATCACGGCCTGCACTCTGGGCAATTGCGCCAGCGACTGGCCCACGCCCGAGCCCACCAGCAACACAATCCCCGCCGCGCCCATACAAGCACCCAATACGATAGGCAACGCAGCCTTGAGCCCATAACGCGCGCTGTTGCTCAGCACCAGGATATTGGTCGGGCCGGGGGTAATGGAGGCGACGAAGGCGAATAACAGAAAGGGCAGCAGGGTAGGGAACATGGTGGTGCGACTCCGATGTGCAAGGCAATGGAGTCGATCTTCACAAGCGGCTCGTTAGCTGTCTGGAAGATTTGAGCAGCGCTTGCGGTACGCAGCCGGTGTCATGCCGTAGGCCCGCACAAACCAACGGCCCAAATGGCTCTGGTCGGCAAAGCCCAGGCTGGTGGCGACCTCGGCAGGCTGCTCGCCCTTGGCCAGCAAGTGACGGGCACGGGCCAGGCGCAGTTGCACCAGGTAGGCATGAGGCGGCAGACCGAAGGCGCTCTTGAAGGCGCGGGTCAGGCGGAAGCGGTCTACGCCGGTCGCCAGGGCCAATTCGTCCATGCCGACGTCCTGATGCAGATGGGCGTGCAGGTACTCGCGGGCCTTATGGGCCACCAGAGGCAGGCGCGGGTCCTGGTGATAGCGCTGGCGCCAGTGCAACTGGCCGGTCAGGCGCTCCAGCAAGTGGTCGAGGGCGTGTTGGCGCACGATGCGCAGTTCGCCGCTGTGCAGGCTTTGAAACGCCTGGCTGGTGGCAAGCGCCAGGCGAGGATCGCTGGCAAGGGTGGTGGCAAACCCCAGCTGACTGTTGGCCGGGGCTTCCTCGAACACTGCCGCCACTTCCCGCTGCAGCCACTGTGGGTCGAGGTACAGCATGCGGTAGGTAAACCCGGCTTCGGTGGGGGCGTGGCCGTCATGGATTTCCCCTGGTTCCAGCAGAAACACCTTGCCTGGCGTGCTTTGGTGACGGGTGCTGCGGCAATTGAATTGCTGCACGCCTTGCTCCGTGACGCCCACCAGGTAGCTGTCGTGCCAGTGCGGATCGTAGGCATGGCCCTCGAAATGCGCACGCAGGGTCTCGATGCCGGTGTCGGCGTCCTGGGACAGGTCGATCCAGTTGTGTGCAGCCATAAAAAAATCCATGGGTAGTAACTGTAGGAGCGAGCTTGCTCGCGAAGAACCTGAGCGCGCCGCGTCAAGCCAGGCAGTGCCCATTATCGTTGACGTTCTTCGTCGGAACGCCGCCCGGAGCAGGCTCGCTCTTACAGGGGGTTAGCGTCTAGAAGTTTTGTGCAGCTCAACCAAACAGCCCGGCGGCAATGTTGATCGAGAACCCCAGTATCGCCGTATTGAACAGAAACCCGATCAGCGATTGCCCCAGCACTACCTTGCGCATGGTGCGCGTGGCAACCCCGACGTCCGCGGTTTGCACCGCCACGCCGATGGTGAACGAGAAGTACAGGAAGTCCCAGTAATTGGGAGTGCGCAAATCCTCGGCAAAACGCAACGCCGGCTCGGGGCCGTCCCAGGTGTAATACAGCCGCGCGTAGTGCACGCTGAAAATCACCCCGATCAGCAACCATGAGCCGATCACCGTCAGCCCGGTAAACCCGTAATGCAACAGACGCGCCGTGGTGTCCAGGTCCTTGCTGCCCACCAGTTCAAAGGTGATGGTTGCCAGGCTGGCGACGGCCGCGATGCACACCATGAACAGCACCAGCCCGGCGTTCTCGTCCTCGATCTCGGCGATGCGTTTTACATCGTCGGCCCGGGAATGGCTGGTCAGCCAGAGCATCAGCACCAGGTAGGTCCAGACGCCCGCGTTCCAGCCGATGAGGATTTTGCTGATGACGGTATCGGCCGGAGCCAAAAGCCCCACCGCCAGGCCCAACACGGCGGCGGAGGACAGGCGAGGGTGGGTGCGGGCGAGGAAGGGCATGGGAACTCGATGGGCCAGGGTTTGCGTTACCTTAGCCCACCTTAGTCCTTTGTTCAGCTGTCTTTGTGGCGCTTTTTCACCAGCTTCATCACCACCACGAAGAACACCGGCACAAACACCACCGCCAGCGTCGCGGTAATCATCCCGCCGATCACCCCGGTGCCGATGGCCTGCTGGCTCGCCGAGCTGGCGCCGGTGGCGATCGCCAACGGCACCACGCCGAGGATGAACGCCAGGGACGTCATGATGATCGGTCGCAGACGCAGGCGTGCAGCCTTGAGCGTCGCATCGACCAGGTCTTCACCCTGGTCATACAGGTCCTTGGCGAACTCGATGATCAGGATCGCGTTTTTCGCCGACAGGCCAATGATGGTAATCAGGCCAACCTTGAAGAACACATCGTTGGGCATCCCGCGCAAGCTCACGGCCAATACCGCGCCGAGCACGCCGAGGGGCACCACCAGCAGCACCGAGGTCGGAATCGACCAGCTTTCATACAACGCCGCCAGGCACAGGAACACGATCAGCAGCGACAGGCCGAGCAGCAGCGGGGCCTGGGAACCGGACAACCGCTCCTGCAACGACAGGCCGGTCCATTCCTGGCCGAGGCCCGCAGGCAACTGGCTGACCAGGCGCTGAATTTCTTCCATCGCCTCGCCGGTACTGTGGCCCGGCGCCGATTCACCGGAAATCGCGATGGCCGGGTAACCGTTATAACGGGTCAACTGAGCCGGGCCCTGGATCCAGCGCGCTTCGACGAAGGCCGACAGCGGCACCATCTTCCCGGCGTTGTTGCGCACATGGATCTTCATGAGGTCGGCCACCTGGCTGCGCTGATCACCTTCGGCTTGCACCACCACCCGCTGCATGCGGCCCTGGTTGGGGAAGTCGTTGATATACGCCGAGCCGATGGCCGACGACAGCACATTGCCGATGTCGGCAAAGGAAATGCCCAGGGCGTTGGCTTGCTTGCGGTCAACTTCCAGCTGTACCTGAGGTGCCTCGGCCAGGGCGCTTTCACGCACATTGGCCAGGATCGGGCTTTTCTCGGCAGCGGCCAGCAGTTCGGTGCGGGCCTCCATCAACGCGGCATGGCCGACGCCGCCACGGTCCTGCAGGCGGAACTCGAAACCACTCGAGGTGCCCAGGCCATCCACCGGCGGCGGCAAAATCGCATAGGCAATCGCGTCCTTCAGCTCGGTAAAGGCCGCGTTGGCACGGTCTGCAATGGCGGCGGCGGAATCCTTGCTGCTGCGTTCCGACCAATCCTTGAGCGTGGTAAATGCCAGCGCTGCGTTCTGCCCCGAGCCGGAGAAGCTGAAGCCCATGATCATTGTGGTATCGCCCACACCCGGCTCGCCGGCGTTATGCGCCTCGATCTGCTCGGCCACCTGCACCGTGCGGTTCTTGCTCGCACCTGGCGGCAGCTGGATATCGGTGATGGTGTAGCCCTGGTCTTCCACTGGGAGGAACGAGGAGGGCAGGCGGCTGAACAACACCCCCAGGCCCACCACCAACACCAGATAGATCAGCAGGTAACGCCCGCTGCGCTTGAGGGCATAGGCCACCCAGCCTTCATAGCGGTCGGTGAACTGTTCGAAGCGCCGGTTGAACCAGCCGAAAAAGCCGCCTTTCTCATGGTGTTCGCCCTTGGCAATCGGCTTGAGCAAGGTGGCGCACAGGGCCGGGGTCAAGGTCAGGGCGAGGAACGCCGAGAACAGGATCGAGGTGGCCATCGACAACGAGAACTGCTGATAGATCACGCCCACCGAACCCGGCATGAACGCCATCGGCAGGAACACCGCCACCAGTACCAGCGTAATGCCGACAATGGCCCCGGTAATCTGGCCCATGGCCTTGCGCGTGGCTTCCTTGGGCGAAAGGCCCTCGGTGACCATGATCCGCTCGACGTTCTCCACCACCACAATCGCATCGTCCACCAGGATGCCGATGGCCAAGACCATGCCGAACATGGTCAGTACGTTGATCGAGAAACCCAGCAACAGCATGGTGGCGAAAGTGCCCATCAAGGCGATCGGCACCACCAGCGTCGGGATCAGCGTATAGCGGATGTTTTGCAGGAACAGGAACATCACCGCAAACACCAGCAACATCGCCTCGCCCAGGGTGTACACCACCTTGGTGATCGAGACCTTCACGAACGGCGAAGTGTCGTACGGGATCTTGTACTCGACGTTGGCCGGGAAGTAGCGCGCCAGTTCGTCCATCTTCGCCCGCACCAGGGTCGCGGTGCTCAAGGCGTTGGCGCCCGGCGACAGCTGCACGCTGACCGCGGTGGACGGCTTGCCGTTCAGGCGGGTGGAGAACTGATATTCCTGGCTGCCGATTTCCACCCGCGCCACGTCACCGACGCGCACGGTGGAACCGTCCGGATTGGCCTTGAGCACGATGTCGGCAAATTCGGCCGGGGTCGACAGCTGGCCTTTCACCAGGATCGACGCAGTGATTTCCTGGGTCTTGGTACCCGGCAAATCACCGATGCTGCCCGCTGATACCTGGGCGTTCTGCGCCGCGATGGCCGCGTTGACGTCCGCCGGGGTCAGGTTGAAACCGATCAGTTTCTGCGGGTCGATCCAGATCCGCATTGCGCGCTCGGCGCCATACAGCTGGGCCTTGCCCACACCGTCCAGGCGTTTGAGTTCGTTCATCACGTTGCGCGCCAGGTAATCGCTGAGCGCTACGTCATCGAGCTTGCCGTCGCTGGAGGTGAGGGTCACCAGCAGCAGGAAGCCGGCGGAAACTTTCTCCACCTGCAAGCCCTGCTGTGTCACGGCTTGGGGCAGGCGCGGCTCCACGGCCTTGAGGCGGTTTTGCACGTCAACCTGGGCCATCTCCGGGTCGGTGCCCGGCTGGAAGGTCGCGGTGATGGTGGCCGAACCGAGGCTGCTCTGGGATTCGAAATACAGCAGGTGATCGGCGCCGTTGAGCTCTTGCTCGATCAGGCTGACCACGCTTTCGTCCAGGGTTTGCGCGGAGGCACCCGGGTACACCGCATAGATCTCGACTTTCGGCGGCGCGACGTTGGGGTACTGCGCCACCGGCAACTGCGGGATGGCGAGGGCGCCGGCCAGCAGGATAAACAGGGCGACCACCCAGGCGAAGATCGGGCGGTCAATAAAGAACTGCGGCATTGTGAACTATCCCTTTCTTACTGGCCGGATGCCTGAGCGATTGGCGCGGGGCTGTCGTCGACCTGGACTTTCTCGCCAGGGCGGGCGTGTTGCAGGCCTTCAACGACGATACGGTCACCGGCCTTCAGGCCGCTGTTGACCACCCAGCGGTCATTGACCACCGAGCCCAATTCCACCGGTTGCTGGCTCACGTTTTGCTCGGCGTCCAGCAGCAGCACCATCGGAATTCCGGCACTGTCGCGGGTGATCGCCCGCTGCGGCACGCTGATGCCTTGCTGGTCGACGGCTTGCTCCAGGCGTACGCGGATAAAGCTGCCGGGCAGCAGGTCGAGGTCCGGGTTGGGGAATTCGCTGCGCAAGATGATCTGCCCGGTGCCCGGGTCGACGCTGATTTCGGCGAACAGCAACTTGCCCGGCAGCGGATACAGGCTGCCGTCATCCTGGATCAGCGTGGCCTTGGCCTGGTCCTGACCGACTTGCTTCAAGTGCCCGGCGCGGAAGGCTCGGCGCAGGTCATTCAGCTCGCGGGTGGATTGGGTCAGGTCGGCGTGGATCGGGTCCAGTTGCTGGATCAGCGCCATCGGCGTGGCTTCGTTCTGGCCCACCAGGGCGCCTTCGGTCACCAGCGCGCGGCCAATGCGACCGGAAATCGGTGCAGTGACGGTGGCATAGCCCAGGTTCAACTTGGCCCGCTGTACGGCGGCCTGGTTGGCAGCCACATCGGCCGCGGTTTGCCGGGCGGCGGCGCGGGCGTTGTCGTATTCCTGGCCGCTGATGGCGTTGCCTTCCACCAGTTGGCTATAGCGCTGCTCTTGCAGGCGCGCCTGGAACGCATTGGCCTCGGCCTTGCGCAGGCTGGCCTGGGCGCTGTCGAGGTCGGCCTTGAACGGCGCCGGGTCAATCCGGAACAGCACATCGCCCTGTTTCACGTCGTGACCTTCCTTGAACACCCGCTGCAACACCACGCCGGCCACCCGGGCACGCACCTCGGCAATGCGCGGCGCGGCAATGCGCCCGCTCAGTTCGCTGGTGATGGACAGGGGCTTGGCTTCAAGGGTTTCGATCCGCACCTTGGCCAACGGTGCTTCGGCGGCGTCGTCCGCCGACTGGCCACACGCGCTCAACGCCAGTGTCAGGGCCAACAGGCAAAACGGCGCAAACAGATTCTTCGACATGCTCATATCCCAATATTGACTGGCGCATCCTACGGTCGCCCCCGCCACAGTGCTGTGAAGCTCTGTAGGTGGTGTGTGAAGAAATGTAAGGTGCAGCCCACAGATGCACGCGGGCGTATATCCTTCATAACCGCCGAACCTTACACGATCTTCCTGATACCGAAGATCAAATGTGGGAGCGGGCTTGCTCGCGAAGGCGGTGTGTCAGGCGCCGTATGCGTTAACTGAAACACCGCTTTCGCGAGCAAGCCCGCTCCCACATTGGATTTGCGTACTACTCAGAAATTGTATTATTTGGAAATACCATGCCCAACATTCTTCTGGTGGAAGACGACGCCGCGCTCTCCGAATTAATCGCCAGTTATCTGGAACGCAACGGCTATCACGTCAGCGTGCTCAGCCGTGGCGACCATGTGCGTGAGCGCGCGCGGCTCAATCCGCCGGATCTGGTGATCCTCGACCTGATGCTGCCGGGCCTCGACGGCCTGCAGGTCTGCCGGTTGCTGCGGGCCGACTCGGCCACGCTGCCGATCCTGATGCTCACCGCCCGGGACGACAGCCACGACCAGGTGCTGGGCCTGGAAATGGGCGCCGACGACTACGTCACCAAACCCTGCGAGCCGCGGGTATTGCTGGCTCGTGTACGGACCTTGCTGCGCCGTAGCAGCCTCACCGAACCCCAGGTGGCCAACGACCAGATCCTGATGGGCAACCTGTGCATCGACCTGTCGGAACGCACCGTGACCTGGCGCGACCAGCCGGTTGAGCTGTCCAGCGGTGAATACAACCTGCTGGTGGTGCTGGCCCGGCACGCCGGCGAAGTGCTCAGCCGCGACCAGATCCTGCAACGCTTGCGAGGCATCGAATTCAACGGCACCGACCGCTCGGTGGACGTGGCGATCTCCAAGCTGCGGCGCAAGTTCGATGACCACGCGGGCGAGGCGCGCAAGATCAAGACCGTGTGGGGCAAGGGTTACCTGTTCAGCCGTTCCGAGTGGGAATGCTGAGCCATGTTTCGCGTCCTGATTCGGCTGTACCTGATCACCATCGTTACCTTCGCCGCAGCGATTTACCTGGTGCCCCGGGCAGTGATCCAGCTGTTTGAACACCGTTACATGAGCTACAACATCGAGCAGTCCCGGGGGATGCAAAGCCTGATCGTCAAGGAATACCAGCGGGTGCCCATGGAGCAGTGGGCCAATGTCACCGTGCGCTTGTCGGCGGATTTTGCCCCGCTCAAGGTGCAACTGCTGCGCATCCAGGACGCCAGCTACACCCCTGAAGAACAGCGCCTGCTGGAAAAGGACCAGATGGTGATTCGCCTGGGCGAGTGGGGCTGGGCGGACGACGTCAGCTCGCCTCTGGACGATCAACTGGTGGTCAAGGTCTCGGTCCCGCCGGACCCGCTGGACATGAACCTGTTGTACTGGAGCATGAACGTGCTGATCGGCGCGGCGCTGCTGGGGTGCCTGCTGTTCTGGCTGCGGCCCCACTGGCGCGACCTGGAACGCCTGAAAAGCACTGCCGCGCAACTGGGGCAGGGCAACCTTGCGGCACGCACAAAAATTCCCCCCAGCTCCAACATCGGCAGCCTGGCAGCGGTGTTCGACACCATGGCCAACGACATCGAACAACTGCTCAATCAACAACGTGATTTGCTCAATGCGGTCTCCCATGAACTGCGTACACCGCTGACGCGCCTGGACTTCGGCCTGGCGCTCGCGCTGTCCGACGACCTGCCAGCCGCCAGCCGCGAGCGGCTGCAAGGCCTGGTGGCGCACATTCGGGAGCTGGACGAGTTGGTGCTGGAGTTGCTGTCCTACAGCCGCCTGCAGAACCCAGCCCATACACCCGAGCGGGTGGAAGTGGTACTTGACGAGTTCATCGACAGCATCCTGGGCAGCGTCGACGATGAACTGGAAAACCCGGATATCGTGATCGATGTGGTGCTGGATTGCGCGGTGGAACGCTTCACCCTGGACCCGCGCCTGACCGCCCGGGCCCTGCAAAACCTGCTGCGCAACGCCATGCGCTATTGCGAGCGACGGATTCAGGTGGGGGTGAAGGTGTGTCCCAAGGGTTGTGAGATTTGGGTAGACGATGACGGCATTGGTATTCCGGTTGATCAGCGGGAGCGGATCTTCGAGCCGTTCTACCGGCTGGATCGCAGCCGGGATCGAGCCACTGGCGGTTTTGGCCTGGGATTGGCCATCAGCCGGCGGGCGCTGGAGGCCCAAGGTGGAACATTGACGGCCCAGGGTTCGCCATTGGGCGGCGCACGGTTCCGCCTCTGGCTGCCGAGCTAAGGAACACCGCAAAACA
>NZ_JAXCIS010000020.1:0-10269 GCF_034044025.1 Pseudomonas sp. SED1 | reverse complement strand
ATAAGCAGCCGTTACCCAAATAACGGATATACACCCGGTCCATCTCCACCAACCCACTTCCTCAGCCCTAACAGCTCCGTAGATATCTGTCAGCTCCCACAGCTTCACCTGTCCTTGCGCAAATAAGGCGCTGACACGCCCCCGTGGAGCGACTGGAACGACTCCTTGCTCCACTCAGGTCAGCGCGTAGACCACCATGGGAGCCGTTCCAGTCCGGTTCAATCACCCACACCGAAATCCAGCAGCACCTTCATCGCCCGGCTCTTGTCCGCCGCCAGTTCAAACGCCGTCACCGCCTCGCTGAACGGCACGGTGTGGGAGATCACCGGGCGCACATCAATCACCTGGCGATTCAGCAAATCCACCGCCTGCGCAAACTCCGAATGGAAGCGGAAGGTGCCTCGCAGGTCGATTTCACGGCTCACCAGCATATTCAGCGGCAGCGAGACTTCGCCGCCCAGGCCAACGGTCACCAGCACGCTGCGCGGGGCCATGCATTCCAGGCCGTTGCGCAGGGCCTGGGCGCTGCCGGAGACTTCGAACATCACGTCGAAGTAGCCTTTTTCGGCGGTATAGCGCTTCAACGCGTCGGCGTCTTCGGCCAGGTTATGAGTGCGGCTGGCACCCATTTTCTCGGCGCAGGCCAACGGCCCGGCGGCCAGGTCCACGGCGACGATTTCTCCCGCACCCGCTGCCCGCAGGCTGCCGATCAACAGGTTGCCGATAGGGCCGCAGCCGGTCACCAGCACACGCTTGCCGAAGATCGCCCCGGCGCGCTGGATCGCATGCAAACCCACAGACAAGGGTTCGGCCATCGCACCTTCGGCGAGGCTGACGTGATCGGCCAACAGGTGCGCCTGTTGCGTCTCGATCACCAGGGACTGTTGAAACGCGCCTTGCACGTGGGGGAAGGGCATCGCACTGCCGTAAAAGCGCATGTTCAGGCAATGGTTCGGCAGCCCTTGATGGCAATAACGGCACCCCCCGCAAGGCCGCGAGGGCGAGACCGACAAGCGTTGGCCGACCTTGAACGGGCCGCCCTCACTGCCCACGGCATCGATCACCGCCGACACTTCATGGCCCAGCACCATCGGCTCGCGCAGGCGCACTGTGCCAAAACCCCCGTGCTGGTAGTAATGCAGGTCCGAGCCGCAAATTCCGCCCCGGGCAATGCGCACCCGTAACTGGTCGGGGCCGAGGGTGTGAGGTTCGGTTTGCGGTTCTATCCGCAGGTCTTTCGAGGCATGGCAGACGATAGCGTGCATGAAATTCTCCGGGTTACAGCGAGGCGGTGATGCCACCGTCCACGTACAGGATATGACCGTTGACGAAACTCGCCGCGTCGCTGGCAAGGAACACCGCAGCGCCCGCCAGTTCGGCGACGTCGCCCCAGCGCCGGCTCGGCGTGCGTTGCACCAGCCAGTCACTGAACTCGGGGTTGGCCACCAGGTTGGCGTTCAGTTCAGTCTTGAAATAGCCGGGGCCGATGCCATTGATCGTCAGCCCGTGTGGGCCCCAATCGATGGCCATGCCTTTGGTGAGCATCTTCAGCGCGCCTTTGCTGGCGGCATACGGGGCGATGCCCGGGCGCCCCAGTTCACTTTGTACCGAGCAGATATTGATGATGCGCCCACGCTTGCGCGGGATCATCGCCCGGGCCACTGCCTGGCCGACAAGGAAAGCGCTGTCGAGGTTGGTGCTCATCAACTCGCGCCAGTGGGTTTCGCTGTAATCCTCAAGTGGTCCGCGCCGCTGCATGCCGGCGTTATTCACGAGGATTTCCAGCGGGCCCAGGCGCTCTTCGATATCCGCCACGGCGGCCAGCACCGCCGCGCCGTCGGTGACGTCGAATGCCTGGGTGTGCACCTCCAGGCCTTCCGCCGCCAGCAACGCGGCACTGTCACGCAAGGTGCTGCGGTTGCGCCCGTTGAGCACCACCCGCGCGCCGGCCTGAGCCAGGCCACGGGCGATGGCCAGGCCGATACCGGCGCTGGAGCCGGTGATCAAGGCCAGGCGGCCATCGAGGCGGAAGCTGTCTAAAACGCTTTGCATGGATCAATCTCCGGAGGCTGCGACAGTGATCAACCCTAACAATCCGAGTACGGGGCGCCGTCCTTATTGTTATAGGCCAAACCCTGTCATATCGTGCATGACGGGCCTTACTTCACCGCAGCACGGGTTCAGCGTCCAATTTTCATTTGTGATCCCGTGATCAAAAACCGTGATAACAGGAGCCTTCTGATGGAGCTCAAGCACCTGCGCGCCTTTGTCGTGCTCGCCCAGGAACTGCATTTCGGCCGGGCAGCGGCGCAGCTGTCGATCGTGCAACCGGCGCTGAGCATGCAGATCAAGCTGCTCGAAAGCGGCCTGGGCGTGCGCCTGCTCGACCGCAACCGGCACTCGGTGACGCTGACCGAAGCCGGTCGGGTGTTTTTGCCCGAAGTCCAGGCCACGCTGCATCAGGCAGCCCGTGCCGCCGATGCCGCCCGTGCTTCAAACCGTGGGGAAATCGGCCGAGTGCGCCTGGGATTTGTCTCCTCGGTGTTGCCGGAATTGCTGCCGGGGTTGATTCGCGCGGTGCATCAGCGCTACCCGCGAATTGAACTGGAACTCAAGGACATGCCCGGCCCTGATCAGGCGGCGGCGTTGAAAAACGGCCAGCTGGATTTCGGCCTGATGCGTTTACCGGCGGCCTATCCCGGCGTGCAGACCCGCGCGGTGTTGCAAGAAAGTTTTGTGGTTGCCTTGCCCGCGGATCATCCGTTGGCATCGCAGCAGTCGATACAACCGGCGGATTTGCTCAAGGTCCCGGTGTTTATCCTGGCCCGACGGTATGCCCCAGGGTTCTATGACGAGTTCGTCCAGGCCGTGGGCGTGCCGCTGGAGATTGCCTCTGAACTCGGGGAATTCACCACGATGCTGGCGCTGGTCTCGGCCGGGCTGGGTGTCGGTGTGTTGCCGCTGCAGGCGGCCCGGGCGTTGCCGGCCAACTGCGTGTCCAGGCACCTTGAACTGGGGCCGTTCCGGGCCAGTACCGGCCTGGCCTGGACCAAACTCGACAGCGCAGTGAAAACCACCGTGTTCAACCTGATCTGCGAGTTGTTTGGTGAATGATTGTTTCATCCGGTGAAATGCTGGATTGTAAAAACTGGCTATTCTGCTGCGTGCCGTAGCGGCGGAAGATAGCGCCATCGACACGATCACCGGGTCGAGTCCCTGGCACATCGCGGAGCCTGTCATGATCAAACTGTACCGTTACCCCTTGTCTGGCCATTCCCATCGGGTCGAGCTGATGCTGTCGCTGCTGGGCGTGCCCGCCGAACTGGTGCTGGTGGACCTGAAGCAAGGCGCACATAAAGCCCCTGAGTTCCTCGCTACCCTCAACAGCTTCGGCCAGGTGCCGGTGATTGATGACGACGGTGTGGTGCTGGCGGATTCCAACGCGATCCTGGTGTACCTCGCCGGTAAATACGGCAACACCCAGTGGCTGCCGACCGAGCCTTTGGCGTTGGCCCGTGTGCAGCGTTGGCTTTCGGCGGCTGCGGGCCCGCTGCATACAGGGCCGGCTGCGGCGCGATTGGTGACGGTATTTGGTGCCGCACTCGATGCCGAGGCGACCATCAGCCGTTCCCATGCGTTCCTCAACGTGGTGGAGCAACAGTTGCGACAGGGCCGTTTTCTCACCGGTGACCTGCCGACGATTGCCGATATCGCGCACTACACCTACATCGCCCATGCGCCGGAAGGTAACGTCTCGCTGGACGACTATCCGCAGGTTCGCGCCTGGCTGGGCAGTATCGAGGCGCTGCCGGGTTTTGTCGGTATGCAACGCACCGCCGTGGGCCTGGCGAAGGCTTGAAGACTTTGTGGCGAGGGAGCTTGCTCCCGCTGGGCTGCGTAGCGGCCCCAAAATCCTGGGAGCGCTGCGCGCTCCAGCGGGAGCAAGCTCCCTCGCCACAACGCTCCCAAACCACTGGTTTGGTGTACTACATTCGATTAAGGGGGGCTCATGGACCGTTTCCAGGAAATGCAGATTTTCCTCGCCGTTGCCGAAGAGCAGGGTTTTGCCGCGGCGGCCCGGCGCCTGAAAATCTCGCCTCCCAGCGTGACCCGCGCGATTGCTGCGATGGAGGCGCGTATCAGCACGCAGTTGCTCTCGCGCACTACCCGCAGCCTGCACCTGAGCGAGGCAGGCCAGCGTTACCTTGACGATTGCCGGCGCATCCTCGCCGAACTGACCGAGGCCGAAGAGGCGGCGGCCGGCAGCTTCTCGATCCCGTGGGGGCACCTGACGGTCACCGCGCCCGTGTTGTTTGGTGAGTTGTTCGTCGCACCGATCCTGGGGGAGTACCTGGACCAGTTTGCCCAGGTCAGCATCAACGCCTTGCTGGTGGACCGTGTGGTCAATATGACCGACGAAGGTGTCGACGTGGCCGTGCGCATCGGGCATTTGCAGGAAAACGGCCAGCAGGCGATCAAGGTCGGCGAAGTGCGCCGCGTGGTATGCGCCGCGCCGGCTTACCTTGAGCGGCACGGTCGGCCACTGCATCCCGGGCAACTGCGGGAGGCGAAGATTGTCACCTCGTCTTCCAGCCAGTTGGTCAGCGAATGGCAGTTCAGGGAGGGCAGCCAGCCATTGAGCGTGGCCGTTGAGCCACGCCTGGTGGTCACCGCCAACAACGCGGCAATCAACCTGGCGCGCCTGGGCTGGGGCGTCACGCGGGTGCTGTCTTATCAGGTGGCCAGCGATGTGCGTGCAGGCGCACTGGAAATCATCCTGCAAGACTTCGAGCCGCCGGCGTTGCCGATCCAGGTGGTGTTCCAGAACAGCGCCCGGGTGCCGGCGAAAATCAATACCGTCGTGGACTTTCTGGTCAGTCGGCTCGGGCAGGACGCCGCGCTCAACCCCGCGATAAAGCGGCCTGCCTGATGGACCGCTATCGCGACATGCAGATTTTCCAGGCGCTGGCCCGGCAGCCGAGCCTTGCTGCGGCAGCCCGCTGCCTGGGCGTCTCGGGGCCCACAGTGATTCGTGCGATTGACCGGCTGGAGGCGCGCTTGCGGGTGCCATTGGTTCAGCGCAGCACCCGGGGTATTCGCCTCACCGAAGCCGGAGTGACGTTCATGGCGGACTGTTCGCGGATCCTTGACGGCGTGAGCGCCGCCGAAGCGTCTGCCAAGGGCGCGCATGCGCAGGCCGAGGGCAATCTGCGGGTGTTTTTTCCGTTCTTGTTCAGCCGTTATGTGATGGCCCCGCTATTGGCCGACTACCTGGATCTCTATCCCGGGGTCCGGGTGTTTGCCCACTACTACGATCACTATCCGAACCTGAATGAAGACGGTCTGGACGTGGCAATCCTGGTGGGAGAGTTGCCCGGTTCATCCCTGATTGCGCGGCTTGTGGGTCATGTACGCAACATCGTCTGCGCCAGCCCTGGCTATCTGCGTGCCCATGGCGAACCGCTGCAACCCGAAGCGCTCAAACAGCATCGACTGGTCGCCAGCCAAGCTTATTCGGACTGGGTGCAATGGGATTTCCAGGCCTCCAGCATCAAGGCCCGCGCGCGTCTCGGTTGCACCACCGTGCAGGGCGCGATCAATGCGGCGGTGCAGGGCGCAGGGTTGATCCGGTGCTTGAGTTATCCGGTCCACGATCACCTGGCGAGCGGCGAACTGCGTCGGGTATTGCAGGCCCATGAACCGCCGCCGCTGCCGGTGCATGTGGTCTACCGCGAAGGGCGCAACGCTTCGATGCGAGTGCGCAGTTTTGTTGATTTCAGTGTGGCGGCTTTGCGTGAACATCCGGCGTTTCATCCACCGAGGGCTTGATCATGAATTACCAGGACGCGTCCCCCGTCTCGCCATGGCATGCCGGCGAGCGGCAATTGCAGCAAAGTGCCGGCGTGGCCGAGCGCATGGAGGTGATCGGCGCGAAGGTCATACGGGATCACTTGCCGGAGCAGCATCGGGCGTTTTATGAGTTGTTGCCCTATCTGGTGGTGGGCGCCGTGGATGATCAGGGGCTTGCGTGGGCCACGCTGCTGGAGGGCGCGCCGGGGTTTGTGTATTCGCCCGACCCCTACAGCTTGCGTATCGACAGCCTGCCTGCGGTGGATGATCCCGCCAGGGCGGGGCTGAAGAAAGGTGCGGCGGTGGGGCTGTTGGGCATTGATCTGAATACGCGGCGGCGCAACCGTATGAATGGGGTTGTGGGGACGGCTGGCGCTGATGGTTTTGCGGTGGACGTGGTGCACACCTTTGGCAATTGTCCGAAGTACATCCAGTTGCGTGCAGTGGACCCGGGTGTTCGGGGGCAGCGTTCTGCTGAAGGTGCGGTGCAGAGGGCCAACTCGCTCGATGAGTCTGCCCGAGCGCTGATTCGTAGCGCGGATACGTTCTTCGTCGCCAGTTATGTGGACCTGGAGGGGGATGCGGCCAAGCGTTCGGTGGACGTTTCGCACCGGGGTGGCGACCGTGGGTTTGTGCGGGTGGACGGGGACGTGCTGACGATTCCCGATTTTACCGGCAACTCGTTTTTCAACACCTTGGGCAATTTGCAGCTCAACCCGGTTGCCGGGTTGTTGTTTGTGGATTTTGCCACGGGTGATGTGTTGCAGGTTGCCGGGCGTGCCGAGGTGATTCTTGAAGGGCCCGAGGTGACGGCGTTCCAGGGCGCCGAGCGGTTATGGCGGGTGACCGTGGAGCATGTGGTTCGGCGGGAGGCGGCGCTGGCGCTGCGTTGGCAGTTCGAAGCGTTTTCGCCCTACAGTCTGGCAACCGGTAGCTGGCCGGCTATGACTCGTTGATTGCAGTGGTGGCGATAGGCTATTAAGCTTCTGCATTTGCCATTGAAAACCTAAGGACAGTGCATGAAACGCATCGAACGGGACTTCATTACGTTGTTCAACAGCTTCTGGCACCAGGACTTTCCGGTGTCGAAGGGCGAGTACACCAATCCGGCAGGCTGGACCATCCACATCGGCCATGTGGTCAAGACCTGTGCAAAGCTGCTCGGCGCGCGAGCCGGGTTCGAGCAGGGCGGGCGTACGGATGCCATTCTTAAATTCGCAGACGGAAAAATCCTGTCGAACGTGGAATGGGAATGGGATGAGGCGCATAAGGACTCGGTCGGTGAGATCGAAAAGCTGTTGCTTAACAGCAATGTCGCGTTCTCCACGTTTATTTCGTACTCCGCAGAAAAGAGCCTGCCCCGCACCCTTGAACGCGCGGCGGACCTATGGCGAGCGTCGAGCCGACCGCTGATTTTCTTTGTGGTGACCTTCCAGATGGACAGCGGCAACCGCTGGTTCCAGGAACTGAAAACCTACGTGTTCGAAAAGGGCAGCCATCGCCTGGTTCGCAGCCAACCCGCGCTGCCCTGGGACTTGGTACCGAGTGAATATGTTGGGTTTGAGGACGGCGAATAAGTCGCAGGTATCAGGATGCAATCGGCAGCACAGGCGGTATCAGATGTTTGGCCAATGATGGGCGAACTGGAACGGCTATTCACACCTTCGCAACGCAAGACATTCATCGTGGAGCAGGTGACGCCCGGGCACGTCATGGTCGTGCCTGGCCAGACACCACTGTTGATTCCCCGGGCCGCGTTCGAAGCCGCGCTGGACTATTTGCGCACCCATGGTCATCACGGCGGGAACTGGTGTGTCATTGATTCTTCCAACACGCCGGGAAAGGCCGGGCCTCTGTGCAGAGCAACCCGTGTGCTGGACACTGGTGAGCATGGGCCACGAAACATCACCTACGTGTTGCCCATCCTTCAGGAATTGGGTTTGGTAGCTATCAGCCCGACGCGGCCCAATAGCGTCAGGCTGACAGATGCCAATGTGTCCGTCGTCAAGCACGCGCAGCCGTCGCTTGCAACGCCACTGTCGCCTGAGCAAAAGGATTTCGCCAACCACTTGGCGGCACTTTGGACAGGGCAATCGAAGTCGTTCACACATCGCTATCAGACCAGCAATCATCGCGCCTGGAATCGTTGGAAGTCGCTGGGCAAAGGTGACCCTTGGTGGTGCACAAGCCTGGCTGAAGCGGCGCAACATTATTCCTGGCCAGAGAAGCCCGAACCGGATGATTTCGCCAGCATTGCCGCCCGCTTGCGGTATGCGCTCAAACAACAGAATAACAAGGGGGCACTCGACGCCTGCCTGGAAATTTTCAAGTGGGGCGGCGTGGCCAGGAAGGTGACTGATGCTTCCCGGGTCTGGGTCAGCGCCAAGGCCGCAGACGGCACGTTGTGCAGCGACCTTCTGAGGGCGGTTGAATTGTTGCGGCCCACAAGTACCCAGACGCTGGAGGATTTTGACGGAAAGAATCTGTTGATGAACTCGGCGATGACCAAGGTCTACGCGGCCGCAGCGCCAGGCGAAATCATTATCTACGACGGCAGGGTCGGCGCTGCATTGGGGTTGTTGGCGCGGCATTGGGCTCCGGACGGCCAGGTGCCGTCAGATCTCGCGTTTCGCTGGGGGCCCAATGTCAAAACACAAGGAAAAAACATCGAAACACGTGATCCCTCATGGGGACCTTTCCGGTTCCTCCAGCTTTATAGAGCGGTTGCCGGAGAGCCAAGCCCGACTCGGCTTTGGGCGGATTTGGTGCAAATTACGAATCGCATCCTTGCACATGTCATCGTGGTATTGAGGGAGCAAGGCCACTCGGTCGAGTTGCTGGATCTGGAGCGAGCCCTATTTATGATCGGTTTTGATGTCCGGCCAGCATCACCCTCTCCTGTGCAAGGGGCATTCGTGCCTGTCGGGCAAATTTGAATTGCGTTCGATCCGGTGTTTGGTGCGGCCTCAGCGCGTGATACTGCGGGGCATTATGTCTGCCTGATAAAGGGCCGCCCTGAGGTTATCCCGATGAATGCACCAAGCCGCCTTGCGCTGCTGATCACTGCCACTGCTGCCCTGAGCGCCTGTGGCGAATCCTCCAAACTGCCGTTTCAGGCCGGGGTAGGGCCAAGCCCGCAACTGCCCGGACCCACCGAATCGCTGATCCCGACACTCAAGGTGTCCAAGGCAGTTGGTTGGCCAGGCGATGCCCAACCGACGGCGCCGGAAGGGTTTGCGGTGTCGGCGTTGGCCGAGAACCTGGACCATCCACGCTGGGTGTACACCTTGCCCAATGGCGACGTATTGGTCGCCGAGAGTAACCATCCGTCCATGCCTGAAGGCGCCACGGATGGCGGCACCGGCCTGCTCGCTTGGGCGCGTCGTACGGCGATGGGGTTTGTGATGGGGCGGGTGGGTGCCGACACGCCGAGTGCAGACCGAATCACGCTGCTGCGGGATGCCGATGGTGATGGGCATGCCGAGGTGAAGAGCGTGTTTCTGAGTGGGCTGACGTCGCCGTTTGGCATGGCGTTGGTGGGTGATGCGTTGTATATCGGCAATGCCGATGCGGTGGTCAAGGTGCCTTACGTCCCGGGCCAGACTCACATCGATGCCACGCCGGTGAAGGTCACCGATCTGCCGGCCGGGATCAATCATCACTGGACCAAAAACGTTCTGGCCAATCCTGAGGGCACCAAGCTTTATGTGACCGTGGGGTCCAACAGCAATGTGGGTGAGAACGGGCTTGCGGCCGAGGACGGGCGTGCGGCGATCTGGGAGTTGGATCTTGCCAGTGGTCAGAAGCGTCTGTTCGCCAGTGGGTTGCGCAATCCCAATGGGCTGGCGTGGAAGCCTGGTTCCTCGCAATTGTGGACGGTGGTGAATGAGCGCGATGAGATCGGCAGCGATCTGGTGCCGGATTATCTGACTTCGGTGCGGGAGGGCGCTTTTTACGGTTGGCCTTGGAGTTATTACGGGGCCCATGTTGATACGCGGGTTCAGCCGCCGCGTCCAGACAAGGTTGCCCAGGCTATCGCGCCGGACTATGCGCTGGGGACTCACGTGGCGCCGTTGGGGTTGACCTTTTCGGATGCGCGGGGGATGCCGGCGGGGTTCGCTGATGGGGTGTTTGTGGGGGAGCATGGGTCTTGGAACCGTAATCCGCAGGCGGGGTACAAGGTGGTGTTTGTGCCGTTCCGGGATGGTAAGCCTTCGGGTCAGCCTGTTGACTTTCTGACCGGCTTTTTGAATGGTGATGGAGAGGCTCAGGGTCGGCCGGTAGGTGTGACGCTGGACGGGCAGGGTGCTTTGCTGGTGGCGGATGATGTGGGGAACAAGGTGTGGCGGGTGGCGCGGGTGAAGCCTTAGGGGGTTGCTGATGTTGGGGGCATATCCGTTATTTGGGTCAGGGCCGCGT
>NZ_JAXCIS010000209.1:0-16707 GCF_034044025.1 Pseudomonas sp. SED1 | reverse complement strand
CAGCTTCAAGATCAGTTCTGGATTTTGTGGTCCAGCGCTGCATAGAAGTTGGCGCTTTGTTGCAGGTATTTCTGGGTGTAGGCGCTGGTGCTGGTTTTTTTGCTGCTGATTTCGACGCTGGCGCTGGCTGGCAACGCTACGGTGGCGGAAACAGCGGAAGCGGCGATGATCGAGAAGAGATTGAAGTTCATGTCGGTAACCCTTGTGTTCGGTTGGCTGGGTGGCCTGTGTTGGCCTTGGAACCAAACTTACGCCCGAGGGGTTAGCCTTAGAAATTCATTGAAACACTAGCCGCTATTAATAGTATTAATACAACAAGTCAGGCCCCGCACTGCGGGGCCTGTGGCTTATTGTCGCACCAGGAACTTTAGGTCGCTGGGGGCATCAATCGCCAGTTTCTGCACGGTTTTGCCCAAAAGACCGGTCTTGGGGTCGCGCTCGACCACCACAATCTCGTTGCTCTTCTGGTTGGCGATCAGCAGGAACTTGCCGCTGGGGTCCAGGGCGAACTCCCGGGGATGATCACCTTCCACCGAGCGGCGCTGGATCTCTTTCAACTGCGCGGTGGCCGGGTCGATGGCAAACACCAGCATCTGGTTGGCGGTGCCTCGGTTGCTCACGTAGAGGAACTTGCCGTCGCTTGAGGTGTGCAACGCGGCGCCGGCCTTGTCGGACACCGGTTGGCCGTCGGCAAAGTTGACCAGTTGCTTCTGGGTCAGCTTGCCATCGTTGTAGTCAAACACCGCCACTTGCGCGCTCATCTCGGTGGTCAGCCACGCGTGCTTGCCGTCTGCGGTGAACAGCAGGTGCCGCGGGCCGCTGCCCGGTGGCAATTGCACAAACGCAGGATCGGCCGGGGTCAGCGGCAGTTCGTGGTTGGCCTTGGGATCGTAGTGGTAGGCAAAGAGCTTGTCCGCCCCCAGGTCCTGGACAAACACGTATTTGCCGTCCGGCGAAGACACCACCGAATGCACGTGGTTGGAGGCCTGACGCTCCGGGTTGACCCGGCTGGCCGGGTGCCCGCTCAACTGCACTGGCGGCGACAGTTTGCCTTGGGCATCTACCGGCAACACCGCGAGGCTGCCGCCCGGGTCTTCCAGCACCGAATAGTTGGCGACGAACAGGTAGCGCCCGTCACTGGCCAGGCTGGAATGAGTCGGCTCGTTGCCCAGGCTCTGCACCTGGTTGATCAGGGTCAGTTGATGGTTCTTCGGGTCGATGCTGTAGCTGCTGACGCGCCCCACCGGGTCTTTTTGGCCCGGGCCGTTTTCGTTGACCACAAACAGGTGCTTCTGGTCTTTGGAAAGGGTCAGCCACGACGGGTTGGCCGTCTTGGCGGCGAGCACCGGCTGGCCGCTGAACTGCCCGGTACGGCTGTCGAACTGCAGGCGATAGATGCCTTCGCTGGTGCCGGCGGTGTAGCTGCCGACGAGCAATTCATAGGTATCCACCGGCGCGGCCTGGACCGACATCGCGCCTACACTGCCGGCCATCAGCAGGGGCCAGAATTTACGCATCATCATCCGCTTCATCCTCGTCATTATTGTTGCCGGTGACGCCGCTCATGCAGACCAGGCGGTGTTCGCCCGAGTCACCGGTAAGGGTCCAGCTTTGCAAGGTTTGATCAAAGGTCGCCGCCTTGACCTGCTCCAGGCTGAATCTCCAGTGCTTCTTGTCACGACCGTCCATGCAGATGATCAGTAACTTCTGGTCATCCAGGCTGAAATCGAAGGTATGCAGGCCATCGATTTCAACCATCTGGCAGTCTTCAAAAGCATTGAGCAAGGTAGCGGTGTCAGCAGTCATAACCATCAATCATCAAGAGGAAAGACCCCATGATAGGTCAAATCGTTGCATCGACCTAAGCCCGCGCAATGCAAAACGCCGTGGCACAGGCCACGGCGTTTTGGCGAACAGCGATGAATCAGTGAGCGAACAACGAATTGCCCTTCTGCCCCGCCAGCTTCTCGGGCTTGATCAGGAAGCGTGCCAGCGCCGGCAGCAGCCACAGCGCGCCGAACATGTTCCACAGCAGCATGAAGGTCAGCATCAGGCCCATGTCGGCCTGGAACTTGATGGCCGAGAAGATCCACGTCGCCACGCCGATCGCCAGGCACAGGCCGGTGAACAGCACGGCTTTACCGGTGGACTTGAGCGTCTGGTAATAGGCTTCCTGCAACGGCAAACCGGCGCGCAGGAAACTCTCCAGGCGACTGTAGATGTAGATGCCGTAGTCCACGCCAATCCCCACGCCCAGCGCCACCAC
Source organism: Pseudomonas sp. SED1 (assembly GCF_034044025.1). Taxonomy (NCBI): domain Bacteria; kingdom Pseudomonadati; phylum Pseudomonadota; class Gammaproteobacteria; order Pseudomonadales; family Pseudomonadaceae; genus Pseudomonas; species Pseudomonas sp. SED1. The sequence goes on along the minus strand of NZ_JAXCIS010000209.1, from coordinate 14,441 downwards.
CGGCAAGGTCGCGACCTTGACGCCGATGCCCATGAACGCCATCAGCGCGTTGCCCAGCACCGAGGTCAGCACCAGCGGCAACACGATGCACAGGGTCGCCGCCCAGGAGCGGAAGGTGATCATGCACATGGTGGCCACGCACAGGTACACCAGGATCAGGATGGTCAGCTCGGATTCCTTGATCACCTCGTTGGTGGCGGCTTCGATCCCGGCGTTACCGGCGGCGAGGATGAATTCCAGGCCCTCCTTGTTGTTCTCCTTGGCGAAGTCCTGCACCGCATGCACCGCGCGGTCGAGGGTTTCGGCCTTGTGGTCGTTGAGGAACACCAGCACCGGCGCCAGGGAGCAATTGTTGTTATACAGGCCATCGGCACGGGCGATGGAGTTGTTCAGCACATCCGGGTTACGCGACAGGGTTTCCCATTTCAGGTTGCCCTCGTTCATGCCCTTGATCATCTGCTTGGACACGGTCACCAACGAGATGGCCGACTGCACGCCTTCGGTGTTCTGCATCTTCCACATCAACTGGTCGATGGGCGCCATGGCTTCATAACGCGAGCAGCCTTCCGGCGGCGTCTTGACCATCACCACCAGCACGTCGGAGCTGGTGGAGTAGTTGCTGATGATGAAGTTGTTGTCCTTGTTGTAGCGCGAGTCCGGGCGCAGCTCCGGCGCGCCCTGGTCGAGGTCGCCGATCTTCAGGTTCTGGCTGTACCAGAGGCCGCCACCGAAGGCGACCAATGCCAACGCAATCGATACCGGCGCGACTTTGGGGCTGGCGAATTTCGACAGCAGGCGCCAGAACGGGTGTTCGCGGTGTGCATCTTTCTTGCTGCGCTCGATGGCGCGTTTGCTGATGCCGACGTAGGAGATCGCGACCGGCAGCAGGATCAGGTTGGTGAACACGATCACCGCCACACCGACCGAGGCGCCGATGGCCAGTTCACGGATCACGCCGATGTCGATGATCAGCAGGGTGATAAAGCCGACCGCGTCGGCGAGGATCGCGATCATTCCCGGCAGGAACAACTGGCGGAACGTACGCCGGGCGGCGGTCAGGGCGTTGTCGGCATCACTGGATTGCAGGGCGATGCCGTTGATCTTCTGTACGCCGTGGGAAATACCGATGGCGAAGATCAGGAACGGCACCAGCATCGAGTACGGATCCAGCCCGAAACCCAGGGCATGCATCAATCCAAGTTGCCAGATAACCGCCACCAACGTGGTGCTCAACACCGCGACGGTACTGCGCAGGCAGTTGGTGAACCACAGCAGCAGCACCAGGGTGATGACGAAGGCGATACCGAAAAACATCACCACCATCACCAGGCCGTCGATCAGGTCGCCGACCTTCTTGGCAAACCCGACGATGTGGATTTTGACGTTGGGGTTCTGTGCTTCGAACTTGTCGCGGATCTTGTCTTCGAGTTCATGGGAGAACTTGCGATAGTCCAGGGCCAGCAGCTTGCCCTGGTCTTGCGGGTCCGGGTAGGACTCCAGCAGCGGAATGTCGACGATGCTCGACTTGAAATCGTTGGCCACCAGCCGCCCGACCTGCCCGGACTTGAGCACGTTGTTGCGCAACTGATCGAGGCTCTCCGGCGAGCCATTGTAGCTCTGGGGGATCACTTCACCGCCGGCAAAGCCCTCTTCAGTGACTTCGGTCCAGCGCACGCTGGGGCTCCACAGGGACTTGAGCCCGGAGCGGTCGACGCCGGAGATGTAGAACACCTCGTCGTTGATCTGGCGCAGGGTCTCCATGTACTCCTTCGTGAAGATGTCGCCGTCCTTGGCCTCCACCGAGATGCGCACCGTGTTGCCCAAGTTCGCCAGGTCGTTGCGGTGCTCCATCATCTTCTCGATGAAGGTGTGCTTGAGCGGGATCATTTTTTCGAAGCTGGTGGACGGGCGAATCAACGTCGCCTGCCAGAACAGGAAAATACTCACCAGCAGGCAGATCGTGATCACTGCCGGGCGGTTATTGAAAATCAGGCGCTCGAGAAACGTGGCCTTGTCGTTGTGATGACTGCTCATGGTGTCCCCGCCTTCTTATTGTTTTGTCGGCTCGGCGCCAGTTGGACCCGCCACGCGAACGCCGCCTTGTCCCACCAGAATCAAGTTGCCGTTGCCCGCCGCCGTGACCGCCGACAGCGAAATGCGGTCCGGGCGATTGAATACGTTGAAGGTCAGGCCGTCATCGTGGCTGACCACCACGCTGCCGCCGTTGCCCACCACCACGATGGAGCCGTCGTCCAGCAGGGTCGCGCCCGATAAGCCGAACTCCAGCGCGCCACGAGTGGCGTTCAGCTCCACCGGTTCCCAGGTGCTGCCAAAATCCGTGGAGCGAAACAGGTTGCCGCGCAGGCCGTAGGCCAACAGGGTTTGCGCGTGGGCCGTGCCGATCACGCCGAACAGCGAGCCTTCGTAGGGACCTTCGAGTTTTTCCCAAGTTTGCCCCTCGTCATGGGAGCGGAACATGCTGCCCTGCTCACCGACGATAAACAGCCCGGCGTCTTTCACTTGGGCGATGGCGTTGAGGTGGAATTGGTCTTCGTTGTCGAGGCGGTCGCTGACGTCGTCCCAGGTCTTGCCGCCGTCGGTGGTTTCGATCAGCGCACCGTACGCGCCCACGGCAAAGCCATTGCTGGCGTCCTTGAACCACACGTCGAGCAGCGGCGCTTCGCGCTTGAGGTCCTGGAATTGTTGAGTCCAGCTCAGGCCGCCGTCGGTGGTGGCGAGGATCTGTGCGTCATGGCCCACCGCCCAACCGTGTTGGTCATCGGCGAAAAACACCGCGGTCAGCAGTTGCCGGGTGGGGACTTTGGCTTGGCTCCAGGTCGCGCCCTGGTCGTCGGAATAGAGGATGTGCCCGCGATCACCGACCGCGACCAGGCGTTTGCCTGCGTGCACCACGTCGATCATCAGGCTTTTGGCAGCCTTGGGGGAATCAATGGCAAATACCGCTGCGGCGGTGGTTTCAGTGGCGGCGTGGGCCGGTGTCGACAACGCGACAACCCCCAGCAACGAGAGCGCTGTGGCCAGCAATGCGACCCTGCGCGTGGCCTTCGGGCGGAAAAACACCACACCCATGACAGGCTCACTCATAGACCTTTCTCCCATTTATTATTGTTAGGTCGTCTTGCCGCGGGGAGCCCTGAAACCTGCAATCTAGAGCGCCTTGGGCAAGCTGGGCCATCCTAGCGGGCTTTGGAATCGTCTGACAATCGGCGCTACGTTATGTTTTGTTAACTGGAGGGGGTTTGAGCCACTACTGAATGTAGCACTATCAGCAGCGGTGATCGTGGAGGGGGCTGTTGTGGCGAGGGAGCTTGCTCCCGCTGGGCTGCGCAGCGGGCCCAATATCTTGGGAGTGCTTCGCACTCCAGCGGGAGCAAGCTCCCTCGCCACGGGGTGAAGTGTGACCTTCGAAAATGAATTTTTATTCTATGTATTGAGTTTTGGGAATATTTATTCCATAAATAGCCTTCTCAAAACAATAATTCGAAGGAACCCGGCTATGCGCGAACTCGGAATCGGCCTGATTGGCACAGGCTTTATGGGGCGTGCCCACGCTCTGGCATTCAATAACGCGCGGGCGGTGTTTGAGCTGCCGGTGAAGCTCAGACTGGCCGCCCTGGCCGATGCCGATACCGAACGCGCGACACGTTGCGCCGCGGACTGGGGGTTTGCCCAGGCCCATGGCGACTGGCAGCAGTTGATCGACGATCCCAAGGTCGATGTCGTCGCCATCACTACCCCTAACCATTTGCACTTCCCGATGGCCATGGCTGCGCTGGCGGCGGGCAAGGCGGTGTATTGCGAGAAGCCGCTGGCGGTGAGCCTGGAACAGGCAGCAGCCATGCGTGATGCGGCGAGCAAGGCCGGGGTAGTGACGCGGGTCGGCTACAACTATCAGCACAACCCGATGATTGGCCTGGCCCGGCAGTTGATCGCCAGTGGTGAATTGGGGGAGATCATCAGTTTCCAGGGGGAATTCAGCGAGGATTTCATGGCGGATGCATCGTCGCCGTGGTCGTGGCGCTGTGAGGTGGGGCATGCCGGCGGTGCGTTGGCGGATTTGGGCAGTCACTTGCTGTCGATGGCGCGGTACCTGGTGGGGGATGTGCTGAGTGTGTGTGCCGATACGCAAACGGTGCATGGGCAACGGCCTGCTACTGCCGGAAGTGACACGCTGCGGGAGATTGCGGTGGACGATCAGGTGCATGCGTTGCTGCGGTTTGCCAATGGTGCGCGGGGGACGGTGAGCAGTAGTTGGCTGAAGCATGGGTATAAGAATCACCTGAGCTTTGAGATCAGTGGCACGCGGGGCACGTTGTTGTTTGATCAGGAACGGTTGAATGAGTTGCAGCTGTTTCGGGTTGGGCAGGATGGGTTTCAGCGGTTGCTGGCGGGGCCTTCGCTGCCCGGGTATGCCGCGTTCAGCCCGGCACCGGGGCATCAGTTGGGGTACAACGAGTTGAAGACGCTGGAGGTGCATGAGTTGGTGATGGCGTTGGCTGGGAATGGTAGCGATGGGACGGATTTTGCAGCGGCTTGGGAAGTTGAGCGGTTGGCTACGGCGATTCGGGTTGCGGCTCGGGAGGAGCGGTGGGTCAGGCTGAATGAGGTCTAAATGTGGGAGCGGGCTTGCTCGCGAAGGCAGTGTGTCAGCCAGTACATCTGGCGACTGACACACCGCTTTCGCGAGCAAGCCCGCTCCCACATTTGATTTTTGTCAGCTTTGGGATTTGCGCATGAGGCGGTAGGCCGCCGGGATGACGAAGAGGGAGAGCAAGGGTGCGGTGAGCATGCCGCCAATCATTGGCGCGGCAATTCGGCTCATGACTTCGCTGCCGGTGCCGCCGCCCAACAGGATCGGCAGCAAGCCGGCGATGATCACGGCGACGGTCATCGCCTTGGGGCGCACGCGCAATACGGCGCCTTCGGTGATGGCTTCCAGCAAGGCCTGGTCCCCTCCTCCCTGGCGTTCAGCCCAGGCGTTTTTCAGGTACAGCAGCATGATCACGCCGAACTCGGCCGACACCCCCGCCAATGCAATAAACCCGACGCCGGTCGCCACCGACAGGTTGAAGCCCAGCCAGTACAGCAACCAGACCCCACCGGTCAGCGCGAACGGCAACGTGGCGAGGATCAGCAGCGCCTCATCCACCCGGCGGAACGTCAGGTACAGCAGCACGAAGATGATCAGCAAGGTCGCCGGCACTACCAGCTTCAGGCGTTCATTGGCCCGCTCCAGGAACTCGAACTGCCCCGAGTAACTGAGGCTCATGCCCGGTTGCAACTGCACCTGCTGGTTGATCGCCGCACGCAAGTCCTTCACCACCGACGCCAAATCACGGTCGCGCACGTCGATGTACACCCAGCCGGAAGGCCGGGCGTTTTCGCTCTTGAGCATCGGCGGGCCTTCGGTGACCTTGATGTTGGCCACGGTGCCCAAGGTGATCTGGCTGCCCGACGGCGTATAAATCGGCAGGTTGCTCAACGCCGCCACCGAATCGCGCCATTCTTTCGGGTAGCGCAGGTTGATGGGGAAACGCGCGAGGCCTTCGACCGTCTCGCCGATGTTTTCACCGCCAATCGCCCCGGAGACGATGGACTGCACATCGCTGATGTTCAGGCCATAACGCGCGGCTGCCGGGCGATTGATATCCACGTCGATGTAGCGCCCGCCCGTCAGGCGTTCCGCCAGGGCCGAGCTGACGCCAGGCACCGTCTTGGCGACCTTTTCCACGGCCTGGGTTACCGCGTCGATTTCCATCAGACTAGTGCCCGCGACCTTGACGCCGATCGGGCTTTTGACCCCCGTGGCGAGCATGTCGATGCGGTTGCGGATCGGCGGAATCCAGATGTTGGTCAGCCCCGGCACCTGCACCACGCGGTCGAGTTCCTTCACCAGTTTTTCCGGGGTCATGCCGGGGCGCCATTGATCTCGCGGCTTGAACTCAATGGTGGTTTCGAACATTTCCAGCGGCGCCGGGTCGGTGGCCGTTTCTGCGCGGCCGGCCTTGCCGAACACATGGGCGACTTCCGGTACGCTCTTGATCAAGCGGTCGGTACGCTGCAGCAACGCGCCTGCGGTTTGCGTCGACAATCCCGGCAGCGCCGAAGGCATGTACAGCAAGTCGCCTTCATCCAGCGGCGGCAGGAATTCACCGCCCAGATGCGACATCGGCCACAGCGCACTCGCGACCATCAGCAGCGCCACCAGAAGGGTCATGCGCGGCCAGCGCAATACGGCTTCGAGGGCCGGTTGATAGAGTTTGATCAGGCCGCGATTCAGCGGGTTGCGTTGCTCGTCGGGAATACGCCCGCGGATCCAGTACCCCATCAGCACCGGGATCAAGGTCACCGACAACCCTGCCGCTGCGGCCATGGCGTAGGTCTTCGTGTAGGCCAGCGGGCCGAACAACCGGCCTTCCTGGGCTTGCAGGGTGAACACCGGGATAAACGACAGGGTGATGATCAGCAGGCAGAAAAACAGCGCCGGCCCCACCTCCACCGCCGCATCAGTGATGACCTTCCAATGCTCCTCGCCCTTCAATTCGCGATTCGGATGTGCGTGGTGCCAGGCCTCGATTTTCTTGTGGGCATTCTCGATCATCACCACCGCGCCATCGACCATCGCGCCGATGGCAATCGCAATCCCGCCCAAGGACATGATGTTGGCGTTGATCCCCTGGAAGCGCATGACGATAAAGGCAATCAGCACCCCTACCGGCAACGAGATGATCGCCACCAGGGACGAGCGCAGGTGCCACAGGAAAATCCCGCACACCAGCGCCACCACCAGAAACTCTTCCAGCAGTTTATGGCTGAGGTTGTCCACGGCGCGGTCGATGAGTTTGCTGCGATCGTAGGTGGTGACGATTTCGACGCCGGGGGGCAGGCTGGTTTTCAGTTGTTCCAGCCTGGTCTTGACCGCCGCGATAGCCTCGCGGGCGTTCTTGCCGCTGCGCAGGATGACCACGCCGCCTACCGCCTCGCCTTCTCCATCCAGCTCGCTGATGCCTCGGCGCATGTCCGGGCCCAGTTGGATCGTCGCTACATCGCCGAGGGTCACTGGCACGTTGTTGGCGTCGAGCCGCAGGGGAATGGCACGGAAGTCTTCCAGGGTTTTCAGGTAGCCGGAGGCGCGCACCATGTACTCCGACTCGCCCATGCTCAGCACCGAGCCGCCGGTTTCCTGATTGGCCTTGCCGATGGCTTCCACCACTTGCGCCTGGGTGATACCGCGACTGGCCAGGGCCAGGGGATCGATCTGTACCTGATACTGCTTGACCTGGCCGCCGATGGTCGCCACTTCGGCGACGTTGGGCAGGGTCTTGAGTTCGAACTTGAGGAACCAGTCCTGCAACGAGCGCAGTTGCGCCAGGTCATGTTTGCCGGTGCGATCCACCAGCGCGTACTGATAGATCCAGCCAACACCGGTGGCGTCCGGGCCCAGCGCCGGCTTGGCAGATGCCGGCAAGCGCGCCTGCAACTGGCTCAGGTATTCCAGCACCCGCGAGCGCGCCCAATACAGGTCGGTGCCTTCGTCGAACAGCACGTAGACGTAGCTGTCGCCGAAGAACGAAAAGCCGCGCACGGTCTTCGCACCCGGCACCGAGAGCATGGTGGTGGTCATCGGGTAAGTGACCTGATTCTCGACAATTTGCGGCGCCTGGCCCGGGTATGGCGTACGGATGATCACCTGCACATCCGACAGGTCCGGCAGAGCATCCACCGGAGTGTTCTGGATCGACCACAGGCCCCACGCGGTCACGAATAACGTCGCCAGCAACACCAAAAAGCGGTTGGCCACCGACCAGCGAATCAACAGGGCGATCATGGCCGGGCTCCCGGTTGCATGCTCATGCCGTCCATGGACCCTTCATTTGAAAAACCGTCGGACGCCTGAGTGGTAATTCCCTTCAAACTTGCTTCAGAGTCCAGCAGAAATTGACCCGAGGCGACTACCTGCTGGCCTTCCTGCAAGCCTGCGAGGATGACGGTCTGGTCTTGGTTTTCTGCGCCCACCTGGACTTCCACCGGGCGATAACGTCCGCCCTCCTCGGCCACCATCACCAGCGCGCGTTTGCCGGTACGAATCAACGCCTCGCTCGGCAGCAACAGCACCGATTGCCCGGTCGATTGGGCCAGTCGTACCTGGGCGGTCATGCCGGGACGCAACCTGCCGTCAGGGTTGGGCAGTTCGACTCGCAACTGCACGGTGCGGCTGTCCATGGCGGTGGCAGGCAGGATTGCGGCGACGGTGCCTTTGAATACCTGGCCCGGTAGCCCGACAAAACGGCTCTCGACGGTTTGCCCGACCGCCAATGCGGCGCCCTGGGCTTCAGGCACAGCGACTTGCAGCCACACGGTGCCCAGGCCGTTGACTCGCGCGAGGGTTTGTCCGGCCGCAACGGTCATGCCCTCGCGAACGTCCAGGGTTTGCAACGCGCCGCCTAACGGGGTGGTCATGGTCATCACCGATTGCACCCGGCCGCTGCGCTCCATCTGCGTGATCAACCCGGCAGGCATTCCAGTCAAGCGCAGGCGCTGGCGGGCGGCAGTCAACAACCCTGGATCGCTATGTCGCAGAGCAAGAAACTCTTCCTGGGCGGCGGCCCATTCGGGCACCAGAATGTCAGCCAGGGGCGCCTGAGCCTTGAGCACATCACCCGGCGCACGGGCGTAAACCCGCTCTACATATCCAGCAGCGCGAGCCTGCACCACTGCCACATCGCGGTCGTTGAAGGTCAGGATCCCCGACAGATCAAGACTCGACGCCAGCACGCCGCGACTGACACTCGCCAGGCGTACGCCGATGTTCTGGGTCAGGCTCGAATCGATTTGAATCGACGCACTCTCTTCGGCACCACCGGAGTAACGCGGCACCAATTGCATGTCCATGAAAGGCGATTTGCCCGGCTTGTCGAACTTTTGCTGCGGGTACATCGGGTCGTACCAGTACAGCGCCTTTTCCTCTCCCGGCGCCTGCATCGCCCCGGCCATGGCCGGTTGAGCCGCGCGCATCTGCGCCAGCCAATAGCCGCCACCCAGGCCCAGCAACAACACGCCGCCCAGCAGGGCCACATTCACGATTCGGTTATTCATTGGCGGGTTCCCCGTAAGCGAAATACAGCTGGGCGCCGGTCAGGGCGCGCTGCTCAATGGCATCAATCTGTTTGAAGCGTGCCTCGACCAGCTCACGGCGGGCGCTGACCACATTCATCAGGTCGCCCTTGCCCGCGCGATACCCCGTCAGGCTCAGGGACACCTTCTCCTCGGCCAGCGGCACCAGGCTGTCCTGGCTGCGCTGCACGGCGCGGTCCAGGCGTTGATAGTTGGCCAGGTCGTCTTCGAGTTCCTGGGTGTGTTCACGGGTCTTGGCTTCGCGTTCGGCATCCAGTTGGTCGAGTTCGGCCTGTTTGGCGGCGATACCGGGGTTCTGCCGGCGACCGGGGAAGATCGGCAAATCGACGGTGAATTGCAGGCTGACCATGTCGCCGTACTCACGGCCACGGTGCTGATAGTCCACTTCCCAACTCCAGTCCGAGGTCTTTTGCGCCTTGGCCTCGTTCAGCCGGGCTTCGGCCTCGCGGGTGCGCGGTACAAAGGCTTGCAGAACCGGATGCTGATGCAGGTTGTGGGTGAGGCCCGTGGTGTCGATTTTCCAGTTCGGCAACTGCCCGCTGGGGGCTTCACTGGCAGCCGGGCCGATCCAGCGCTTGAGCGCCGCGCGGGCCTGGGCGCGTTGCTGGATCAGCTCATCTTCGCGTTCGGCCAGGTCAGCCGCTTCCTGCTTCGGGATCACTGCGTCGGAGGGCTGCCCGCGACCACCGGCCAGTTGCGCACGCACGGTGTCTTGCAGCAGGCGATTCTGCTGATAGAAGTCCTTGAACAGTGCCTCTTTGCGTTCCACCGAATAGGCGCGAATCCACGCCTGGGCGGTGGCCTGCCGTACGTTCAAGCGTTCGATCCGGCCTTCGGCGGCAGCCGTGTCCACGGTGGCCGAGGCCAACTCAACCCGTGCCTTACGTTTGTCGCGGCTGGGCACTTGTTGCTGGATACCGATCATTTGCTCGGTCATGTCATCGCCATACAGCGTGCCGCGATTGGGCCCGCCGACGGGGAAATTTTGCAGGCCTACTACCAGTTTCGGGTCCGGCAGCTCACCGGCCGGAATCGCCGCCTGAGTAGCAGCCTGCAATTTGGAGGATTCAGCCGTCAGCGACGGCGCGTTGTTTTGCGCCAGGCGCAAGGCATCATCCAGGGTCAGCGCAGACGCCAGCGTCGGCCACGCCAGCACGCCCACCACCAGGGCACGCACGCATAGGAAATTCATCTTGAAGTGTCCTGTTCTGTTGCGCTGCGCACCGCTTTACGCGGCCCACAGCAAGGCCGTCCCGGTTCAGGGACGAGTCTTCAGGTGCAACAGGATTCAGGTACGGGGCGGACGCCAGACGCCGGACGGCGTGCGGTCGGGAATAAAGTCAGAAGAGACGCTGACCAGCAGCGCATGGGAAACAGTCGCCGGCGCCTTAAGCACTGGCATCGACAATTGCAGCATACCGCCAGTCTTGCATTCCTGGCCGGGTTTACAGCTTTTGCTGTGGTCGGCTGGGGTGGCGCCGTCCTGGCAACAGTCCGGGGCCATGTCGCTCATCATCTGCATATCGGACATCTGCATCGGGCACGGCTCGGTACTCGACGGCACACCCGCCATCCCGGTCAGGGGAAGCGCAAGACTCAACAACAGGACCAGTAAAAAACGCAGATAGCGGCTCATGGGACGAGAGCTTAGCTAAACGGCGGTTAAGCAACAATTAACAAAATCCGGAGATTTCGCCTTCGCCCGGAATGCAGCAACGACACAAAACAAAATGTGGGAGCGGGCTTGCTCGCGAATGCGGTGGGTCAGCCAATTCAGATGTGACTGATAAACCGCCTTCGCGAGCAAGCCCGCTCCCACATTGGACGAGCAAGACTCAGGATCAGTGCATGAAGATCGCGATCAGGATGATGACCGGGATAGGCACACCGAGGAAAAACAACAGTAATGAGCGCATGACGTTCTCCTTGAATTAACGAACAGGTGGCAGCGAAGTGGAAGTGGTGTAGGCATCGGTCTCCAGGTACACCACGGCATCCCGGCGACGACCGCCAAAGGTTGCAGCGAGGCTGGCAAAAAACGCACCGATCAACAGCGCCACGAAGGTCCACAGCGATGTGTAGGCAGCCACTTTCGCAGCGGTGTCGGCAGCCTGTTTGGCTTTCAACTTGGCATCATCCAGTGCTTTTTGTGCCTGGCCATAGACCTGGTCAACACGCGCCTCGGCGTCGGCCTGGCTGAGGTTGGTACGCTGGCTGATCAACTGCGCCAGATACGCACGGTCTTCAGGTGCCAGTTGGCCGTTGTTGCTCACCGTGCGGGCGAAGATACGCGCGACCACACCGTGCACCGCGTCATCGCTGACGGCTGCCGGGCGATCATCACGGAACAGGCTGTCGACGTAGTAGCCGAAGTCTTCACCCTTGGTGGCAGCACCCGCCGCCTGGCTCATGCCGCTGGCGGCACCCGATGCCACACTGGCACCTGCCTTTACACCACCGCTGACAACACTGCTGACCGAACCGACGATCAACACCGCCGTCACCAGTGTCGCCACGGCCCAGGCCAGGAAGCCATGGGCGGTGTCGCGGAAGTACACCTCATCGCCGTGCATATTGGCCCATTTCACCCGCAGGCGACCGGCGATGTAACCGCCCATCCCCGACGCGATGATTTGCGTAGCCGCCAGCCAGACAATGGTGGAAATGCCAAGCCCTTTGGCGCTGATGCCACTGTCGGCCCACGGCGAAACCGCCGAAAAGCCCAGGCCGAAGCCCAGCAGTACCAGGATCAAGGACAACGCAGCCGCGGCAGCGGCCCCGGCAAAGATCGCGCCCCAGGAAACCCCGGAGAGCGAACTCGATTCTTGCAGCGTGGATGAGGATGTGATCATTGTTGTTTTGCTCCAGGCATGAAAAATAGTGTTACAAGTCTCAAAAGGGACAGTGCAGGCGACGTGCCAGATGTCTAAAAATTAAAAGCCTATATATTTCAAATACTTAAGTAATTTGAACTAATTTGAACCATGCAACTTGCAAGAAATGCCCTGGAGCGGCGGGCGTTATGCATTCCTCGTAGGAAATAACCCATGCTCGCGCCATGGGAAGCAAAAAATCCTACACACACAGCGTTCGTTCAGATTCACCGGGGTAAGGTGAATTGTGTCGTTTGTGCCTACATAAATTTTTATTTAGGAAGCGGGCTATCATTTCTTGGCAAAATGCCCGCACTTCAGTGTGAATCGCTCACCAGGTAATCCTTATGACCCGCATTTTGACCATCGAGGACGACGCCGTAACGGCCCGCGAGATCGTTGCCGAGCTGAGTAGCCATGGACTGGACGTAGACTGGGTAGACAACGGCCGCGAAGGCCTGGTACGTGCCGTCAGCGGTGATTACGACCTGATCACCCTCGACCGCATGCTCCCGGAACTGGATGGCCTGGCCATCGTCACCACCCTGCGCACCATCGGTGTATCCACACCGATCCTGATGATCAGCGCCCTCTCCGACGTGGATGAACGGGTACGCGGCCTGCGCGCCGGTGGTGATGACTACCTGACCAAACCGTTCGCCTCCGACGAAATGGCCGCCCGCGTCGAAGTGCTGCTGCGGCGCAAAAGCACGGTCAAGGAGTTCGAAACCGCACTGCGCGTAGCGGATCTGGAACTGAACCTGATCAGCCGCGAAGCGAGCCGCGCCGAACAGCCTTTGAGCCTGTTGCCGACGGAATACAAACTGCTGGAATTCCTGATGCGCAACACCGGGCAGATCCTGTCGCGGATGATGATCTTTGAGGAGGTCTGGGGTTATCACTTCGACCCGGGCACCAACCTGATCGATGTGCACATCGGTCGCCTGCGCAAAAAAATCGACCCGCCGGGCCTCACGCCGCTGATCCGCACGGTACGAGGTTCCGGGTATGTCATTGCTGAACCCCTCTAAAGGCTGGCGCTCCTCCAGCAGCCGGCTGCTGGCGCTCTACAGTTCGTTGTTCGTGGCCTGGAGCTGCATCCTCATGGGTGTGCTCTACTACGAGGTCTCCGGTTACCTGGGCGACCTCTCGCGCCACTCGCTGATGCAGCGCCAGCATTTGTTCCAGCGGTTTGACGGCGAAGAACTGGTGGAAGCCCTGACCACCAGCATGACCTTCGACATGAAGGGTGTTGACGCATACGGGCTGTTCGACAACCAGTTCAACCCCATCAGCGGCCCGATCCGTGTGATACCGCCGGACCTGCCGATGGACGGGCACATCCATGCCCTGGCCAACTGCATCAATTCCGATGACCCGAAACTGCCCCGCGACAGCTGCGACGCCGTGGCCACCCACACCGAAGATGGCCGTTGGCTGATTTTGGTTCGCGCCAACGGCTCGCTGTTCGGCGTGACCCGCATCATCCTGCACGCCCTGCTGTGGGGGATTACCCTGACGATCATTCCTGGCGCGGCTGGCTGGCACCTGCTGCGACGGCGTCCGTTGCGGCGGATTCGCGGAATCCAGGCCAGCGCCGAAGCCATCGTGGCCGGCGACCTGACCCACCGCTTGCCGTTGTCTGACCGACGCGACGAACTGGACATGCTGGCGGCCATCGTCAACGCGATGCTCGACCGCATCGAGAAGCTGATGAACGAGGTCAAGGGCGTGTGCGACAACATCGCCCACGACCTGCGCACCCCGCTGACCCGCCTGCGGGCGCAGCTGTACCGGATCCAGCAGCAGGCCGATGAAGACGCGCCCCACGCCTTGCAACTGGACGCGGCCATCGCCGAGACCGACACCTTGATGGCGCGCTTTCGCGGCCTGCTGCGGATTTCCGAACTGGAAGACCACCAACGTCGCTCAGGCTTCCTCGTGCTAGATCCCTTGCCCTTGCTGCAAGAGCTCCACGACTTCTACCTGCCCCTGGCGGAAGAAGGCGAGATGGAACTGCTGCTGCAAGTGCCGGCCTCATTACCGTGGATCACCGGCGACCGCGCATTGCTGTTCGAAGCCCTGGCCAACCTGCTGAGCAACTCGATCAAATTCACCCCACCGGGCGGCGTAGTGATCCTGCGAGGCGTCAACGACGCCGGCAGCACCCGCATCGAAGTGCTCGACTCCGGCCCCGGAATTCCGGCGGCGGAACGCGCGGCAGTGTTCCAGCGTTTCTATCGGGTGGACGAAGGCAATCAACAGCAAGGCGGGTTTGGGTTGGGGCTGTCGATTGTGGCGGCGATCATCAACCTGCACGGGTTCAAACTGGAAGTGGGCAGCAGCGAGAGTGGCGGCGCGAAGCTGACCCTCGAATGCCGCCAACAGCTGATGCCTGAAGCCTGAAGAACA
>NZ_JAXCIS010000208.1:0-28213 GCF_034044025.1 Pseudomonas sp. SED1 | reverse complement strand
TTACCGCATTCCGTCAGGCAAATTGAGCGGCTGCATACCCGGAGGCCCACGCCCACTGAAAGTTGAACCCGCCCAGGTGACCGGTCACATCCAACACTTCGCCGATGAAGTACAAGCCGGGGCTTTTCAGGGACTCCATGGTCTTGGACGAGACTTCCCGCGTGTCCACGCCACCCAAGGTGACCTCGGCGGTGCGATAGCCTTCGGTGCCCGCGGGCACCAATTGCCAGCTCCCCAGTTTGCTGGCGATGTCGGCAATTTCGGCATGGGTGTACTGCTTCATCGGCTTGGAAACGAACCAGGTTTCAGCCAGCAGGTTGGCCATCTTTTTTGTGAAGATCTCACCCAGCAGGGTTTTCAGCTCGCTGTTCGGGCGCTCGACCTGTTGCGCTTGCAGCCAGGTGTGGGCGTCGTGATCGGGCAGCAGGTTGATTTCCACGGTGTCGCCGGATTCCCAGTACGAGGAAATCTGCAGGATCGCCGGCCCGCTCAGGCCACGGTGGGTAAACAGGATGTTCTCGCGAAAGCTCTGGTCGTTGCAGCTCACCAGGCAATCCACGGAAGTACCGGACAGCTCGCCGCACAACTCCTTGAGCTGATCGGTGATGGTGAACGGCACCAGCCCGGCCCGGGTCGGCAGCAGTTCATGGCCGAACTGCTTGGCCACTTGATAACCAAAGCCGGTGGCCCCCAGGGTCGGGATCGACAGCCCGCCGGTGGCGATCACCAGCGATTCGCAGCGCAACTCACCCAGGGTGGTTTGCAACTGATAGCCGCCATCGACCTTGGCAATCTCCTGCACCGACGTGTCCAGGTGCATGCTCACGCCGACCTGGATGCACTCATCCAGCAGCATCCCGAGGATGTCGCTGGACTTGTTGTCGCAGAAAAGCTGGCCGAGTTTCTTCTCGTGGTACGGCACGCCGTGCTTGGCCACCAGCCCGATGAAATCCCACTGGGTGTAGCGGGCCAGGGCAGACTTGCAGAAGTGCGCGTTGTGGGAGAGGAAGTTGGCAGGCTCCGTGTACATATTGGTGAAGTTGCAGCGGCCACCGCCGGACATCAGGATCTTTTTGCCGGCCTTGTTCGCGTGGTCGATCAACATCACCTTGCGCCCACGCCCGGCGGCGGTCAGCGCACACATCAAGCCTGCGGCGCCGGCGCCAATGATTACGACTTCGGTAGAGCGCAAAACGGTGTCCTCACACATGAATCAGAAAGATCCCTGTAGGAGCGAGCTTGCTCGCGAAAAACTTCAACGATAACGCGTGCCGTCTGGGTAAACGCGGCGCGCTCAGGTTTTTCGCGAGCAAGCTCGCTCCTACAGTAGAGCGGTGGCGCTTTAGAGAATACGCACGCGCAACGAACGGCCTTTGATCTTGCCGTCATTCAAGCGCTGCAGCGCCTGCTTGGCGATCCCGCGTTCCACAGCCACGAAGGCCTGGAAATCAAAGATCGCGATCTTGCCTACCTGGGCCCCCGGAATCCCGGCGTCACCGGTCAGTGCGCCAAGGATGTCGCCCGGGCGAACCTTGTCTTTACGGCCGGCGGCAATGCACAGGGTGCTCATCACCGGCAGCAACGGGCCGCCGCTCTGAGGCTTGAGGTTGTCCAGTTGGTCCCAGTTCAGCGGCGACTTCTGCAGTTGCTCGATGGCCTGGGCGCGATGGGCTTCGGACGGTGCAACCAGGCTGATAGCAATGCCAGTCTCGCCCGCACGGCCGGTACGGCCCACACGGTGGATGTGGATTTCCGAGTCGCGGGCCAGTTCGACGTTGATCACCATGTCCAGTGCATCAATGTCCAAGCCGCGGGCGGCAACGTCGGTGGCAACCAGTACCGATGTACTGCGGTTGGCGAACATCGCCAGCACTTGGTCGCGGTCGCGCTGTTCCAGGTCGCCGTGCAGGCCGACGGCGGAAATGCCCTTGGCGGTCAGGTGGTCCACGGTTTCCTGCACTTGCTGCTTGGTAAAGCAGAAGGCTACGCAAGAAGCCGGACGGAAGTGCGCCAACACCTTGGTCACCGCGTCCATGCGCTCTTCCGGGGAAATCTCGTAGAAACGCTGCTCGATCTGATCGTCCGAGTGGAACGCTTCGGCCTTGACCTGCTGTGGCGCGCGCATGAATTTCGAGGCCAGCTGCTTGATGCTCACCGGGTAGGTGGCCGAGAACAGCAGGGTCTGGCGGCGGGCCGGGGTCTTGCTGATGATGTCTTCGATGGCGTCGTAGAAGCCCATGTCGAGCATGCGGTCGGCTTCATCGAGGATCAGCGTATTCAAGCCGTCCAGGACCAGCGAACCCTTGCGCAGGTGCTGCTGGATGCGGCCCGGGGTGCCGACGATGACGTGGGCGCCGTGTTCCAGGGAAGCGATCTGTGGGCCGAGGGACACGCCGCCGCACAGGGTCAGCACCTTGATGTTGTCTTCGGCGCGGGCCAGGCGACGGATTTCCTTGGCAACCTGGTCAGCGAGTTCGCGGGTCGGGCACATGACGAGTGCCTGGCAGCCGAAGTAGCGCGGGTTGATCGGGTTCAACAGGCCGATGCCAAAAGCGGCGGTCTTGCCGCTGCCGGTCTTGGCTTGGGCAATCAGGTCCAGCCCTTTGAGGATCACCGGCAAGCTTTGCGCCTGGATCTGCGTCATCTCGACATAACCCAGCGAGTCGAGGTTAGCCAGCATGGCGGCGGACAGGGGCAAAGTATTAAAAGCGGTGGCGATGGTAGTCACGGGACTGGCTCTGCAAAACAAAATGTCGCGCAGTGTACCAGCCTCGTGGGAATTTCCCTGCAAGTTCTAGACGAGAAGCCTGTTAATGCTCAATGTCGTGCTCACGGCTGACCACGCGTTTGCCGTCTTTTGGCGACAATTGCAGGAAGATCGCCGCCGCCAGCATCGCCATGATGCCCACGGTGACGAAGGTCAATTGGAACGCGCCGAGCACGGTATCGACCCCGTCGTTGCCCACTTCAGCGGTAAAACCGCCCAGCAACGCACCGGCGCAGGCCACCCCCAGGCTCAGGGACAACTGCGCCACCACCGACAGCAAACTGTTGCCGCTGCTGGCCTGGGCGTCGTCGAGGTCGATCAGGGTCACGGTGTTCATCGCGGTAAATTGCAGCGAGTTGATTGCCCCGAGGACCGCCAGCATGCCCAGCAGCAACGGGTAGGGCGTGTGTTCGCTGACCAGACCCATGCTCGCCAGCATGATCCCCAGCGCCAGGGTGTTGCCGGTGAGCACCACGCGGTAGCCCAGGCGCTCGATCAGCGGCCGGGCGATGGACTTGGCAAACATCGCCGCCGCCGCCAGCGGCAGCATGCTCATCCCCGCTTCGGACGGCGAATAACCCAGCGCCACCTGCAACAGCAGCGGCACCAGGAACGGCAACGCGCCGCTGCCCAGGCGGGCGAACAGGTTACCGAGGATGCCCACGGCAAAGGTCCGGGTCTTGAACAGCACCGGCGAGAACAGTGGATTATCGATATGCCCGGCCCGCAGCCAATACGCGGCCAGGCACGCCAGGCCACCGAACAGCAGCAACATCACTCGCAGGTGCGGCAGGTGCAATTCGCCGAGGCCTTCCATGGCGATGGTGATCAGCACCATCGCCGCGCCGAACAGCAGGAAACCCACGCCGTCGAAACGGGTGCGTTCGCTGCCGCGCAGGTCGGGGATGAATTTCCAGACGGCGTAGCAGCCGATGATGCCCACCGGCAGGTTGATCAGGAAGATCCAGTGCCAGGTCAGGTATTGCACCATCCAGCCGCCCATGGTCGGGCCGAGCAGCGGGCCCAGCAGACCGGGAATGGTGATGAAGCCCATGATCCGCACCAACTCCGAACGCGGGTAGGCACGCAGCACCACCAGCCGGCCCACTGGCAACATCAAGGCACCACCCAGGCCCTGGATCACCCGGGCGCCCACCAGCATGGTCAAGGTGCTGGAGAGCGCGCAGAGCAACGAGCCAATGCTGAACAGCATGATCGCGCCGAAGAAAATCTTCTTGGTGCCGAAGCGGTCGGCGACCCAGCCGGAGGCCGGGATCAGCAAGGCCACCGTCAGCATGTAGGCGATCACCACGCCTTGCATACGCAGCGGGTTCTCCGCCAGGTCTCGGGCCATGGCCGGCAAAGCGGTGTTAAGAATCGTCCCATCCAGCGACTGCATGAAGAAGGCAATCGCTACCACCCAAGGTAGCCAGCGGGCGGTCTTGGCATCGAGAGGGGCGCGATTCGGCATGAGTTACCTTTTTTGTTAGCAGCCTATGTTTCGGCGATTATGCGCCATCGGCAGCTCCTTTTCCCACTGGCGCTTCGTCTATATCTGACAACGCCACGTCTTTGCCCACCAGGAAGTCAATCAGCGCCCGGTGCACGGCCAGGGCCGCTTCGCGGGATTCCAGGTCGAGCAAATGGCCGGTGTGCTCGGCCGTGGCAAAGCTGCTGCGGCCTACGTATTTTTTGAACAGTTGGGCTTCATCTGCCGGGGTGAACTCGTCCAGCACGCCGTTGAGGAAGTGCACCGGGGTTTCGATCCGGGTCAATTGCGGCAGGTAGTTGCCGTCACCCAGCGCCAGCACCTGATGGATATGGAACCGCGCCTGGCGATACTCGGTGGTGGCCATGGTCGACAGGTGCCGGTGGTTATTGCGCTTGAGCCGGGGCGACAGGTATTTGCCCACGGTTTCATTCAGCAGATGGCCGACGGCAGATTTGTCATCGGCCTCGATCAGTACGCGCACCCGTTCCACGTACTCGAGCATCGCCCGATTGAGGTTGGGCGCCAGTGCCATCACCACCGAGCTTTCAATGGAGGGCGGATTATGGGCCAGGGTCAGCAGCGTAGAAATCCCGCCCCATGAGGCGGACACCAGATGGTTGACCTGAAAGCGCTCCACCAGTGCCCGCAGGATCTGCACTTCATCGTCCTTGGTCACAAGGTCGAGGTCGGTGTTGTGGGGGCGCGAATAGCCGGAGAACGGCAAGTCGAACATCAGCACATTGAAGTGCTCGGACAGGCACTTGCTGGTGCGGGCAAAAGAGCGGGTGGTGGAGAGCGCGCCATTGACCAACAGCACGGTTTTCTTCTCTGGGTTGTTACCAAGCTGCTCTACGTGAACGTTGTAGTGCTTGAACAGCTTTTCAATGACAAAACTTCCATGGTTCATGTCAACGCTCCAGCTTGCCCTATCCCGGGCAAGGTCATGCATCACTTGAATGTAGGAGCGAGCTTGCTCGCGAAGATCGTCAACGATGACGCGGTTTGCCTGCCTTGACGCGGTGCTCTCGGGTTTTTCGCGAGCAAGCTCGCTCCTACGGTGGCTTTGGGTGGCTGAGTGCCACTAACCGTTATAACGAGAATTCCGGCAGGGAACAACAGACCGGATGGCCGGTATAGAGAGGCGGAAGGTTCGCCGGGAGGGAGGATAATCCCCCGTAGGAATTGTCATTCAAGACGGGGGAGGAGTTTTACAGGGTCAGTGTCAGGCGTTTTACCAACGCCCCCGGCAATAGATTGGATGAGGTATTGCGCTGGCTATACGTACTCGCCGACAGCAGCAATTCCCGATCAGCGGTCAATGCCTCCAACTGCGAACCCAGCAGGCTGTACACGCTGTCATCAAAACGCATGGTGCTGACCGGCGCCTTGATCTCGCCGTCCTCGACCCAGAACGTGGCGAAGCGGGTCATGCCGGTCAGGCGCGCGGCGGGCTGGTCGGAGTAGTTCAGGTACCACAGGTTGCTGATGTACAAACCGGTGCCCAATTGCTTGAGGATATCGGCCTGGGCCAGGCTGCCGGCGGCCATCTGCAAGGCGCTGGGCGATTCATCGCTGCTGGCGCCGTTGGTGCTCAAGCCGTATTCGGCCGCGCTGCGGGAGTTCACCAGTTGGCCTTCGGCCTTGCCGGCATTGATCAGCTTCACGTCGCTGCGTGGATAGCCGTCGCGGGAAAACGCCGAGCTCAGGGAACCACTGACCTGTTCGTCTATGGCCACCAACGGGCTCAAGGCCTGGTCGCCGTTGTACAAGCGTTGCAACGGGCTGCCTTTACTGGCGATGGACTGGGCGGAAAAACCGCCCCAGGTCAGCATGCTGATGATCTCTTCCATGGCCGCCGGCGCCAAGTAGGCGCGGTACTGCCCGGGCGCCAGCGGGTGCAGCGGGCGGCCGAGGAATTCCAGTTGCTCGCGGGCCTGCTGGAAACGCTGGGCGAAGGCCGCGCTGTCCCAATCGTTGCCGGCGTAGCTGGCTTTCACCGCTTCGCCGTTGGCGTGGAACAGGCTGAAGTCGAAGTTGAAACTGTTGGCCTGGTGCCAGCCAAAGGCGCCTGATGAGCTGGCGAAGCCACGACTGATCGGGCCAGCGGCGTAGAAGCCGACCATGTCCACACCTTCGGCGGCCACACTGATTGCTTCCAGCACCTGGGCCAGGTCCGGCAGCGGTCGGTCCTGCTGGTCCTTGTTTTGCCAGGCGTTGTGATTGAGCAGCAGGTACGGATCCTGCGGCAACAACGGCAAGGTCTCGCGCAGCTGTTGCAGGCCGTTGGCCAGGCGCTGGCGATCCAGCTCAGGCTCGCCCGCCAGGGTGATGCCGAGGTCGGCGTGGCGCCCGTCGTTGATCAGCTTCAGGTTCAGGCTGGCTTGTTGCACCTGGCCGGCCTGGCGCACTTTGCCGTGGTTGAAACGCACAAACTCGGAGGACTCGTCGGCGTAGCCGAGGTGGAATTGTTCTGTCTCGGTGATGGCCTGCTTGAGCCAATCCACCAATGCCTTGAAGTTGTTCATCAGGCATCTCCCCCAAATACATCAATATTGCTGAACACACAGGCCGGCGACGCATGGCCGACGCGGATCACCTGGTTCGGTTCGCCCTTGCCGCAGTTCGGCGTGCCCAGGACCCTTGAGGTGCCGGCGTCGCCGACAGCGCTGAGGTTGCGCCAGAACTGCGCGGAAATCGCCCGGTAGTTGGGGTTTTTCACCACGCCTTTGAGCTCGCCGTTTTCAATCAACTGGCCCCATTCGCAACCGAACTGGAATTTGTTGCGCGCGTCGTCAATCGACCAGGAACGGTTGGTGGACATCAGGATGCCGTTCTCGATACCGCCAATCAGCTGCGCCATGTTCTGGTCGCCGACCTCGATATTCAGGTTGGCCATACGGTCGATGGGCGCGCGATTCCAACTGCAGGCACGGCTGTTGGCCACGCCTTGCATGCCGGAGCGGTACTGCGACAGCGCACCGCCCAACGGCTTGAGCAGCAGGCCTTCGCGGATCAGGAATTGTTTGCTGGCCTTCGTGCCGTCGTCGTCATGCCCATAGCTGGCGAGCTGCTCGGGAATGTCCGGGTCGAAGGTTACGTTCAGCAGTTTGGAGCCGTATTGCAGGTGGCCGAAGTCGCTGGCCTTGACGAAGCTGGTGCCGGCGTAATTGCGCTCGTCGCCGAGGATACGGTCGAGTTCCAACGGGTGGCCGATGGACTCGTGGATCTGCAGGATCATCTGGTCTGGCATCAGCAGCAGGTCGCGCGGGCCTTGGGGCGTGTTCGGTGCCAGCAGCAGTTGCAGCGCCTGGTCGGCAATCTGCGGCGCGGCGCCCACCAGGCCGAAGCGGCTGATCACGTCAAAGCCGCCTTGCTGGCCGAAGTTGGTGCCGCCCAGAGTGCGGGTCTGGCTGTCATTGCCATCGTAGGCCGTGACGCTGACGCCGGGGAACACAAACCGCTGGGCCTGGCGCAGTTCGGCGCCGGCGCTGTTGAGGTAGATCTGTTCGACGTGGGTGGTGCCCAGGCTGACTTCCCAGTTCACCAGGCGCTCGTCCTTGGGCACGGCGGCCGATTCGGCGCCGAGCAGTTGGTAGCAATCGCTCAGGGAGGGGAAGGGCTGGTCGAGGTTAGGCGACAGGTAGTCGGCGATGTCGCTGGACACCGGCTGGTCGCGCAGGTCGAGCAGGGCGTGAGGCTTGATCAGTCGGGCTTGCTGTTCGGCGCGCTCAAGGGCGGCTTGCAGGCCGGCCAGGGAAATGTCGTGAGTGGCGGCATAGGCTTCGACGCCGTTGAGGCGCACGGTGAGCATCGCGCCTTCGTCCTGGCTGAGGTGTGGCGGCTCGGCGACGTTCTTGCGTACCGACAGGTACTGGCCGGACTCGCGGACATAGCGCAGGGAGAAGAATTCGGCGGTGGTGCGCAGGGCACCGAAGTGCTTTTTGAGTGTGGCGTGGTGTTCGAACATGGGGCCTTCCTTGTGGGCGGCTCGGCGCGGGCAGGCAAATAGAGTAGGCCTGGGCTAGGGAGCTGATCAAGGAAAGTGTAGGGGAGGGGTTTTGCAGTGTCTGGTCGGGCCTCTTCGGGAGCAAGCCCGCTCCCACATTTGATCGGGTTCACACGGTCAAAAGGTGGGAGCGGGCTTGCTCGCGAAGGGAGCGCCGCGGTGTATCAGTTACTGCGCAGTAGGACCTACTTCACGCATCGGCTTGCCACGCACCGGCGCATCGCCTGCTACGTAGTAATCCGCAGTGCTGCGCGGCAGTGGCTGGCGGCCACGGATCTTGTCGGCGATTTTCTCGGCGATCATGATCGTCGGCGCGTTCAGGTTACCGGTGGTGATGATCGGCATGATCGACGCATCAACTACGCGCAGACCCTGCATGCCATGCACACGGCCTTCGGCGTCTACCACGGCCATCTCGTCGGTGCCCATCTTGCACGAGCAGGACGGGTGGAACGCAGTTTCGGCGTGCTCACGGATAAATTTATCCAGTTGCTCGTCGGTCTGTACGTCGATGCCCGGGCTGATTTCACGGCCACGGTATTGATCCAGTGCCGGCTGCTGCATGATTTCACGGGTCAGGCGGATGCCGTCGCGGAATTCCTGCCAGTCCTGCTCGGTGGCCATGTAGTTGAAGAGGATGCTCGGGTATTCCCGTGGGTTCTTCGACTTCAATTGCACGCGGCCACGGCTCGGCGAACGCATGGAGCCCATGTGCGCCTGGAAACCGTGCTCTTTCACACCGTTGCTGCCGTTGTAGTTAATCGCCACCGGCAGGAAGTGGTACTGGATGTTCGGCCAATCGAAGTCTTCACGGGTACGGATGAAACCGCCCGCTTCGAACTGGTTGCTGGCGCCGATGCCGGTGCCGTTGAACAGCCATTCGGCACCGATGGCCGGTTGGTTGTACCAGAGCAGCGACGGGTACAGCGAGACCGGTTGGGTGCACGCGTATTGCAGGTACAGCTCAAGGTGATCCTGCAGGTTTTCGCCGACGCCAGGCAGGTCGTGGACCACCGGGATGTCGAGGCTTCCCAGCAGTTTCGCCGGGCCTACGCCGGAGCGTTGCAGCAGTTGCGGCGAAGCGATTGCGCCGCTGCACACCAGGACTTCCTTGCGGGCACGGGCTTCAACACGCTCTTCGGCAGCACCGATCAGGTAACGCACGCCGACGGCGCGCTTGCCTTCGAACAATACTTTGTCAGTCAGGGCGTGGGTGACGATGGTCAGCGTCGAGCGCTTCTTGGCCGTGTCCAGGTAACCGCGAGCGGTGCTGGCGCGACGACCGTTTGGCGTCACGGTACGGTCCATTGGGCCGAAGCCTTCCTGCTGGTAGCCGTTCAAGTCTTCGGTACGCGGGTAACCGGCTTGTACGCCTGCTTCAACCATCGCGTGGAACAGCGGGTTGTTGCCGGCCTTTGGCGTGGTCACGCTGACCGGGCCGTCGCCACCGTGGTAGTCGTTCGGGCCGATGTCGCGGGTTTCGGCTTTACGAAAGTACGGCAGGCAGTCGAGGTAGGTCCAGTTTTCCAGGCCCGGCAGTTTCGACCAGTTGTCGTAGTCCATCGCGTTGCCGCGGATGTAGCACATGCCGTTGATCAGCGAAGAACCGCCGAGGCCTTTGCCGCGACCGCATTCCATCCGGCGACCATCCATGTGTGGCTCTGGATCGGTCTCGTAGGCCCAGTTGTAGCGGCGGCCTTGCAGGGGGAACGCCAGGGCGGCTGGCATTTGGGTACGGAAATCGAGACGGTAGTCCGGGCCTCCGGCTTCCAGCAGCAGGACAGTGACGCCTTCGTCTTCGGTCAGACGGGTCGCCAGGGTGTTACCGGCGGAGCCGGCACCCACAATGATGTAGTCGTATTCTTGGGACATAAAATGCACCCTCATGTAAGTGGTTCAAGCTGCTTTTGTGGCGAGGGAGCTTGCTCCCGCTCGACTGCGCAGCAGTCGCAAAATCAGCGAACGAGTTCGGTCTGGCGAACTGCGATGCCTGGGATGGGGCTGCTGCGCAGCCCAGCGGGAGCAAGCTCCCTCGCCACAAAGGCGCACCCCTGGCTGGCAGGTTTAGAACACCGAGGCGTAGTCGCCCAGCTCAACCTGTACCGATTTGATGCGAGTGAAGTTGTTCAGCGAGCTGATCCCGTTTTCACGGCCAACGCCCGACTGCTTGTAGCCGCCCACCGGCATCTTCGCGTCGGACTCGCCCCAGGCGTTGATCCAGCAGATACCGGCTTCCAGCTGATGAATCACGCGGTGCGCGCGGTTCAGGTCTTTGGTCACCAGGCCAGCGGCCAGGCCGAAGTCGGTGTCATTGGCACGACGGATCACTTCTTCTTCGGTGTCGTAGGTGAGGATGCTCATCACCGGGCCGAAGATTTCTTCACGGACGATGGTCATCTCGTCGGTGCAGTCAGTGAACACGGTCGGGGCCACGTAGGCACCCTTGGCGAATTCGCCGTCGGTCAGGCGGTCGCCGCCGCACAGCAGGCGCGCACCTTGCTCTTTACCTTTGGCGATGTAGCCGAGCACGCTTTCCATGTGGGCGAAGCTGACCAGCGGGCCGAAGTTGGTGTTTTCATCTTCCGGGTTGCCGATGCGGATGCGTGCAACGCGCTCGGCGATCTTGGCTTCGAACGCGCCTTTGAGGGCGGTCGGAACGAAGACGCGAGTGCCGTTGGTGCAGACCTGGCCCGAGCTGTAGAAGTTGGCCATCATCGCGATGTCGGCGGCGCGGTCGAGGTCGGCGTCGTCGAAAATGATCAGTGGGGATTTGCCGCCCAGTTCCATGGTGACTTCTTTGAGCGAGGAGCTCGAAGCGCTGGCCATGACTTTCTTGCCGGTGTCGGTGCCGCCGGTGAAGGAGACTTTCTCGATGCGCGGGTGCTCGGTCAGCCAGGTGCCGACTTCACGGCCGCTGCCGGTCAGAACGTTGAACACACCGTCCGGAACGCCGGCTGCGGTGTAGATTTCAGCCAGTTTCAGGGTGGTCAGCGAGGTGACTTCGCTTGGCTTGAAGATCATCGCGTTACCGGCCGCCAGGGCCGGTGCGGATTTCCACAGGGCGATCTGGATCGGGTAGTTCCACGCGCCGATACCGGCCACGACGCCCAGCGGCTCGCGACGGGTGTAGACGAACGAAGTGTCACGCAGCGGGATCTGCTCGCCTTCGATGGCGGGCACCAGGCCTGCGTAGTATTCCAGCACGTCGGCGCCAGTGACGATGTCGACGTATTGGGTTTCGGAGTACGGCTTGCCGGTGTCGAGGGTTTCCAGGGCGGCCAGCTCGTCGTTGCGCTCGCGCAGGATGTCGACGGCACGACGCAGGATGCGCGAACGCTCCATGGCGGTCATGGCGGCCCAGATTTTCTGGCCCTTTTCGGCGCTGACCACAGCGCGCTCAACGTCTTCTTTAGTAGCGCGTTGCACGTTGGCGAGAACTTCACCGTTAGCCGGGTTGATGGCTTCGAAAGTGGCATCGCTGCCAGCGTCGGAGTAGCCGCCGTCAATGTAGAGTTTTTGCAGTTCGAAACGGGCCATAAAGTCCTCGCAAGTGCATCAGTGGTTGGCGTTAACCGCCGAAGGTGGGCCATAAGGTTCTGGCAACACCGGCCGGCAGCCGTTCAGGGGTTGAGCGTTTATGTGTGCTCTAACTCACCTGCTTGGCCAATTGGAAATCCATGTATTCGTAAGCGATCCGTTGCGCCTGCTCCGTGTCGAAAGCGTCTCCCGACAGGGCGCCGCGCAACCACAAACCGTCGATCAGGGCCGCCAGGCCTCGGGCTGCGCTGCGTGCCTCGGACAACGGCAACGCTCGGCGGAACTGGCAGCACAGGTTGGAATACAGACGGTGATCGTTGATCCGCTGCAGCCTGTGCAATGACGGGTGGTGCATGCTGGTGGCCCAGAAGGCCAGCCAGGTTTTCATAGCCGGGCCGTTGACTTGGCTGGCGTCGAAGTTGCCTTCGATGATCACCTGAAGATGAGCCCGCGGGCTGTCATCTTTCAGCGCCAACCGGCGCTCGGTGACGTTCTCGATCAGGACGTTCATCAGGTACCGCATCGTGGCGGCGATCAGGCCATTCTTGTCCTGAAAATAGTGACTGATGATGCCATTCGAGACACCGGCCAGACGGGCGATCAGCGCAATGCTGGCATCTCCCATCCCGACCTGATCGACCGCAGTCAATGTGGCTTCGATCAACTGCTGGCGGCGTATGGGTTGCATACCGACCTTGGGCATCGTGCACCTCTCCTTAGGCCTGCCAACGGGCGATAAACGTCCGTCGGCTTGTGGGCCAGTCTATTTTGTTTTGATTGAACGTTCAATCAACAAAGAATAAGATCTGCGACAAATGGTCGCTGCCTACAGGTATTTCCTACGTGCATGTGGCGCCACCTGACATCGGGAAAACCCATGAAACAGCCCGGCACAGCGGTTCGCCGAGGGTTCATGGTTTTTCGGGGTGTCTTTATACACCCGTCCGTCGACTGCCGAAAAATCGATGGCTCGGGTCATGCGTTGCCTTGTGTTTCTCTGCACTGCCCGGAGCATCTGTGCCATGAGTTCTGCCTCTCTTATAAAGACCCCGCCGGAAAAGGTGCGGGTCAACGGTTGGGTGTTCTACACCTCCACCGCGCTGATTCTGTTGTTGACCGCGATTCTGATTATCGCCCCGCAGGAAGCCGGCAGGATGCTCGGTGTGGCCCAAGCCTGGTTGTCGAAAAGCTTTGGCTGGTACTACATGGTTGTGATCGCCGCCTACCTGGTGTTTGTGGTGGGCCTGGCGTTCTCGTCCTACGGAAAATTGAAACTGGGCAGCAAGGACGACACCCCGGACTTCAGCTACGGCGCCTGGGCCGGCATGCTCTTCTCGTCGGGCATCGGCATCTCGCTGCTGTACTTCGGCGCGTCCGAGCCGCTGGACCACTACTTCAACCCGCCTGAAGGCGCGTCGGCCACTGGCGACGCTGCGCGTCAGGCGTTGCAGTTGACGTTCCTGCACTGGGGCCTGCACGGCTGGGCGATCTACGCACTGGTCGGCCTGGCCGTGGCGTACTTTGCCTACCGTCATAACCAGCCGCTGGCCTTGCGCTCGGCGCTGTACCCGCTGGTGGGCGAGCGTTGGGTCAAAGGCGCGGCCGGTCACGCGGTGGACGGTTTCGGCATGTTCGTAACGCTGCTGGGCCTGGTGACGAACCTGGGGATTGGTTCGATGCAAGTGTCCTCCGGGTTGGAAAACCTGTTCGGCATGGAACACAGCAACACCAACCTGCTGATCGTGATCATCGTGATGAGCACCGTGGCGACTATTGCTGCCGTGTCGGGTGTGGAAAACGGCATTCGCCGCCTGTCCAACCTGAACATCGTGCTGTTCAGCGGCCTGCTGATTTTCGTGCTGCTGTTTGGCCCGACCCTGCACTTGCTCAACGGCCTGGTGCAAAACACCGGCGACTACCTGAACGGTATCGTGCTGAAAACCTTCGACCTGTACGTGTATGAAGGCGACGCCGACAAGACCGAACGCTGGATGGGCCTGTGGACCCTGTTCTACTGGGCCTGGTGGATTTCCTGGGCGCCATTCGTGGGCATGTTCATCGCACGTATTTCCCGTGGTCGTACGGTGCGTGAACTGGTCGCCGGTGTGCTGCTGATCCCGTTGGGCTTCACCCTGGCGTGGTTGTCGATCTTCGGCAACTCGGCCTTGGACCTGGTGTTGAACCATGGCGCGGTGGAGTTGGGCAAGACCGCACTGGAACAGCCGTCCATGGCGATCTACCAGCTGCTTGAGCATTACCCGGCGTCGAAAATCGTCATCGGTGTGTCGATCTTTGTCGGCTTTGTACTGTTCCTGACCCCGGCGGATTCCGGCGCAGTGATGATGGCGAACCTGTCCTGCAAGGGCGGCAACGTTGACGAAGATGCGCCGCACTGGCTGCGGATTTTCTGGTCGGTCGTCATCACGCTGGTGACCATCGGCCTGCTGTTCGCCGGTAACTTCGAAGCCATGCAAACCATGGTGGTGCTGGCCGGCCTGCCGTTCTCGGTGGTGCTGATCCTGTTCATGTTCGGCCTGCACAAAGCAATGCGCCAAGACGTGGCGATCGAGCTGGAGCAGGCGCAATTGGCTGAACGTGGTCGGCGTGGTTTCAGCGAGCGTTTGACTGCCCTGGACCTGCAACCGAGCCAAGGTACCGTGCAGCGCTTTATGGACAAACACGTCACGCCGGCGCTGGAAGAAGCGGCGACTGCGTTGCGTGATCAGGGGCTGGAAGTGCAGACCCTGCTGGGTAAATCCAAGCGCTGCATTGGTGTGCGCATCGAGATGGAAGAGGGTAATCCGTTTGTCTACGAGGTGAGCCTGGATGCTTATTCGTCGGCACCGAGCGACTTGCCCGAGGAAGAGCGCACGCGTTACTACCGCGCCGAGGTTTACCTGCACAACGGGCCTCAAGAGTACGACCTGATGGGCTTCACCCAGGAACAGATCACCCGGGACGTGCTCGATCAGTTTGAAAGCCATCGGCAGCTCCTTGGCCGTGTCTATAGCTGAGTGTTGAAAGGACAGGTGGTGTCGTTACTGACACCACCTGAGCAAAATGTGGGAGCGGGCTTGCTCGCGAATGCGCAGTGTCAGTCAGTACATCTGACACTGATACACCGCATTCGCGAGCAAGCCCGCTCCCACATTTATTTCGCGGTGTCTGTTAGCCCAGGTTCTTGCCCAAGAGGGCGTGATAGAGCTCGCTGTCACCCAGAATCCCTACCACCTTGTTGTCGTCCTGCAGCACCAGCTTGTTGCCTGTCTGGTACCGAATCTGCAACGCATCGCGCATCCCGATATTGGAATCCACCAGCGTCGGTATCCGTCCCAAACCTTCCACGGCTTGCCCCGGTGCCCAGTTCTGCAAGTTCAGCACCGCGCCGTTCTGCCGCGCGCCCTTGATGGTGTTGCCTTCCGCCAGGTCCAGCCACGAGTCACCGCCCGGGTCCAGGCTGATGGAGCCGTTGACGTGGGTGCAGTTATCCAACGTGCGCATCAGGCTGCGGCCACACAGCACATTCAGCGGGTTGGTGTGGGCCACGAAGGTACGCACATAGTCATCCGCCGGGTTCAGCACGATCTCTTCCGGCACGCTGTACTGGATGATCCGGCCGTCTTTCATGATCGCGATGCGGCTGCCGAGTTTCAGCGCCTCATCCAGGTCGTGACTTACAAATACGATGGTCTTGCTCAGCTTGCGTTGCAGCTCCAGCAACTCATCCTGCAAACCCTGGCGGATCAGCGGGTCGAGTGCGGAGAAGGGTTCGTCCATCAGCAGGATATCGGCGTCCATCGCCAACGCGCGGGCCAGGCCGACACGTTGCTGCATGCCGCCGGAAAGCTCGTCGGGCTTCTTGTTGCGCCACTGCGACAGGCCCACCAGTTCCAGCTTGTCGTCCACCAGCTTGCGCCGCTCTTTCTCCGGGCGGCCCTGCATCTCCAGGCCGAAGCTGATGTTTTCGCGCACCGTCAGCCAAGGCATCAGGGCGAACTTTTGAAACACCATCGCGATGCGCTGGGTGCGCATCATTTTCAGCTCGGCGGGGGTGCAGGACGCGATGTCGATCTGCCGACCTTCATGCTCCACAAACAGCTTGCCGCGGCTGACGGTGTTCAAGCCGTTGATGCAGCGCAGCAAGCTCGACTTGCCCGAGCCGGACAGGCCCATCAGCACGCAGATCTCGCCTTTCTCGACATCCAGGCTGGCGTTTTCAACGCCGACAATCTGCCCGGTCTTTTTCAGGATCTCGTTGCGCGTCATGCCCTGGTCCAGCAGCTTGAGCGCTTCGCGTGGGTCTTTGGAGAAGATCACGTCGACATTTTCGAACCGGATAATGCTCATGCATCACCCCCTACTTTGGCGTCGGGTTGTTTGCAGATGCGGTCGAGCATGATGGCCAGCAATACGATCGCCAGGCCTGCTTCGAAGCCCAGGGCGATGTCGGCGGTGTTCAGTGCGTTGACCACCGGTTTGCCGAGGCCGTCGGCGCCCACCAGGGCTGCGATAACCACCATCGACAACGACAGCATGATGCATTGGGTAATGCCGGCGGCGATGCTCGGCATGGCGTGGGGCAGTTCAATCCGCGAGAGCAACTGACGGCGCGAGCAGCCAAAGGCCTTGCCGGCGTCCATCAACTCTTGCGGCACATCACGGATACCCAGGTAAGTCAGACGGATAGGCGCGGCAATCGCAAACACCACCGTGGAAATCAGCCCGGGCACCACACCCAGCCCGAAGAGGGTCAGGGTAGGGATGAGGTAGACGAAGGTCGGTACGGTCTGCATCAGATCGAGCACCGGCCGCATCAGGGTGTAGAACATCGGCTTGTGCGCGGCAACGATGCCCAGCGGCACGCCGATCACCACGCAGACCAGGGTGGCGAACAGCACCTGCGCCAGGGTCTCCATGGTTTCCTGCCAGTACCCAAGATTCAGGATCAGCAGGAAGGAGGCGATGACAAACACCGTCAGGCCCCATTTGCGTTGAATGAAGTGAGCGAGCAGCGCAATCAGACCGATCAATGCCAGTGGATTGAACCAGGTCAGCGCGAACGTCACGCCGTGGATCATCGTTTCCAGGGTCGATGCGATTGCGTCGAAGTAGTTGGCCCCGTGTTGGGTCAACCATTCAACGAAGGCAGCGATGTACTGGCCTAGCGGGATTTTATGTTCAGTCAGCATGGTAGTGAATGTCCACATGCGAAGAGGAAAAACATCCCGGGCCAGCGTACCGGCCCGGGGTCAGCGGTTACTTGGCGAGGTAAGCTTTGACGGCCTCCAATCCTGGTTTGCCATCGACAGTGGTGACACCGGCGAGCCAGGTGTCGAGCACTTGCGGGTTCTTCTTCAGCCACGCCTTGGCGGCGGCGTCAGGCTTCATTTTGTCGTCCAGGACGTTGCCCATCAGGGTGCTTTCCATGTTCAGGGTGAACGACAGGTTTTTCAGCAACTGGCCCACGTTGCTGCATTCCTGGGTGTAGCCCTTGCGGACGTTGGTGTAGATGGTGGCCTGGCCGTAGTTGGGGCCGAATGAATCATCACCCCCGGTCAGGTACTTCATCTTGAAGCGGGTGTTCATCGGGTGCGGTTCCCAGCCGAGGAACACGATGGCCTGGTCGCGCTTGGTGGCGCGTTCCACCTGCGAGAGCATTCCGGCTTCGCTGGATTCAACCACTTTGAAACCTGCGGTTTTCAGGCCGAAAGCGTCTTTGTCGATAAGGGTCTGAATGGTGCGGTTGCCGTCGTTGCCCGGCTCGATGCCGTAGATCTTGCCGCCCAGCTCATCCTTGAATTTGACGATGTCGGCGAAGTCTTTCAGGCCCTTGTTGTACAGCGCTTCCGGTACGGCCAGGGTGTACTTGGCGTTTTCCAGGTTGGCGCGCACGGTTTCCACGGTGCCGGCATCACGGTACTGCTTGATGTCGTTTTCCATGGTCGGCATCCAGTTGCCGAGGAAGATATCCATGTTCTTGCCATCGGCCAGGGACTTGTAGGTCACCGGTACGGAAATCATCGTGGTGCGGGGTTTGTAGCCGAGGCCCTTGAGAACTTCGCTGGTGGTGGCGGTAGTGACGGTGATGTCGGTCCAGCCGACATCGGAGAAGTTGACGGTCTGGCATTGCGCCGGTTCTGCAGCGTGAGCCAGGACTGGCAGACTCAGCATGGCGGCCAACAACAACGACGGTGAACCTTTCATGGGGGTGGACTCCTGGTGTTTTTCTGGCGGCAATAACACCGCGCTTATAGGTGTTGCGGTTGGGCGTGCGGCACAGCTCTGCCACGCAACTGTGCAAACGAGTCGAGACTGATCATGTACCAGTGAAAATCTGACGCCTACAGGGGGCGTCGTATCCAGTACAGGGATGGTCGTATCCAGTGTCGGTGACGTCGCTTACAGATTTTTTCAACGGCAAAACTGCACTTTTTACCGATCTGAACCGCAAAAAACGGCCAAAACGTCGCCTTCCACAACAGCGGCGCTGATGAGCATGGGTACGTCGGTGTGAGACGCCGTGAGCGCCAACAAAAGCTTGATGATGGCCGCATCTCGGCGGATTGCGACATGAGCGTAGCAGCTCCGTCACCAGGTGCTTTTCTACGCCTGGCCTGTGCTCATCGAGGAGTTTCACGTCAATGGCTATCAGCGTTTTCGACCTGTTCAAGATCGGCATTGGGCCTTCGAGTTCTCACACCGTCGGCCCCATGCGCGCCGCGGCGTTGTTCGTTCAAGGATTGCGTGAACGTGATGTGTTGGAACAAGTAACGCGCGTCGAAGTTCAGCTGTTTGGCTCCTTATCGGCCACCGGCATCGGCCACGGCAGCGATAACGCCGTGATCATGGGCCTGATGGGCGAGTGGCCCGACGCGATCGATCCGTCGCAGATTGGCATCCGCATCGAAACCCTGCGCGAGACCAACACACTGTTGCTGGACGGACATTTGCCGGTGCCTTTCTTATGGGCGCGGGACATGCGCCTGATCGACGAAAACCTGCCGTTCCATCCCAATGCCATGACCCTGGTGGTGTTCGGCGATAACGGTGAGTTGCACCGCGACACCTACTACTCGGTGGGTGGCGGGTTTGTGGTGGATCAAGCCCAGGCCACCAGCGGCGTGGCGGACATGGACCGCACCGAGCTGCCCTATGATTTTTTCAGTGCGGTGGAGTTGCTGCAGTTGTGCAAGACCCACAACCTGCGGGTCGCTGAACTGATGTTGGCGAATGAAAAAACCTGGCGCTCGGAAGACGAGATCCGCAGCGGCCTGATGAAGCTTTGGCGCGCCATGCAGGATTGCGTGGAGCAAGGTCTCAAGCACGAAGGCATTCTTCCCGGCGGCCTTAATGTACGGCGCCGCGCGGCCAAGTTGCACCGCAGCTTGCAGGAGCTGGGCAAGCCGAATGTGATCGGCTCGACCCTGAGCGCGATGGAATGGGTCAACCTGTTCGCCCTGGCGGTGAATGAAGAAAACGCCGCCGGCGGACGCATGGTCACGGCACCGACCAACGGCGCGGCGGGGATCATCCCGGCGGTGTTGCATTACTTTATGAAGTTCAGCGAAGAAGTGACCGAGGCCAACGTCGTCGACTATTTCCTCGCGGCGGCGGCGGTGGGCATCCTGTGTAAAAAGAACGCGTCGATTTCGGGTGCCGAGGTCGGTTGTCAGGGTGAAGTCGGTTCGGCGTGCGCCATGGCGGCGGCGGGGTTGGCGGAGATCCTCGGTGCTACGCCGGAGCAGTTGTGCAACGCGGCGGAAATCGGCCTGGAACACAACCTCGGCCTGACCTGCGACCCGGTAGGCGGCCTGGTGCAGGTGCCGTGTATCGAGCGTAATGCGATTGCTGCGGTGAAGGCGATCAACGCCGCGCAGATGGCGCTGCGGGGGGATGGCCAGCACTTTATCTCGCTGGATCGGGTGATCCGCACCATGCGGGATACCGGGGCGGATATGCATGACAAGTACAAGGAAACATCGCGGGGCGGGTTGGCGGTGAGTGCGGTGGAGTGTTGAAGTAAGCCCCCCCTGTAGGAGCGAGCTTGCTCGCGAAGGTCGTGAACGATAACGCGCTCATCCTGAGTCAGCGCGGCGCTCTCAGGTTTTTCGCGAGCAAGCTCGCTCCTACATTGAGCATCACCAACTCGTCACGCCACCTTTTAGCGCGTCGCAATTAGATAAGTAGCTCCCGAACGATTTCCTACCACGACCCTCTGTCACCCGTGCTTGTGGTGACAGACTTTTCCCACGTCGTTTCTCTCCCTTCCCACAAGTGCTACCGATCTGCTCACACACCCTGAGCCAGCGTCCTCTCAGGTCGTTTTCGGGTCATATCCCGCACTCCATGCGCGGGCTTATATAGACACGTCATGAGGTCGTTTTCAGGAGTTATTGAATGCGCATTCAACTTTAGGCATGGCATTTGCTCTATCAATACAAAGCCTCTCGCCACAGGAGTTTCCTTAAGGTGATGAGCGCAATAACAAGAGCCTCGCCTGAGGCCATCACCCGCTTTGTGTGAGGAGATACCGCGATGACGTCGTTCAACTCAGGGGCTCAACCCCAGAACCGTGCGCCTCAATCCATCGGCTTTTTGCTGCTGGACAATTTCACGCTGATTTCCCTGGCCTCCGCAGTCGAACCCCTGCGCATGGCCAACCAACTCTCCGGCCGCGAGCTGTATCGCTGGACGACGTTGAGTGTGGACGGAAACCAGGTGTGGGCCAGCGACGGTCTGCAAATCACTCCCGATGCCTCCATGCACAAAGCCCCGGCCCTGGACACCGTGATCGTCTGCGGCGGCGTGGGAATCCAGCGCACCGTGACCCGTGAGCACGTGTCGTGGCTGCAAAGCCAGGCGCGCCAGTCCCGTCGCCTTGGCGCCGTGTGCACTGGCAGCTGGGCCCTGGCCTGCGCCGGCCTGCTGGACGGTTTTGATTGCAGCGTGCACTGGGAATGCCTGGCGTCGATGCAGGAAGCTTTCCCTCGCGTGGCCATGAGCACACGCTTGTTCACCCTCGACCGCAACCGCTTCACCAGCTCCGGCGGCACTGCGCCGCTGGACATGATGCTGCACCTGATCAGCCGCGACCACGGCCGTGAATTGTCGGCGGCGATCTCCGAGATGTTTGTGTACGAGCGCATCCGCAACGAACAGGATCACCAGCGTGTGCCACTCAAGCACATGCTGGGCACCAACCAGCCGAAACTGCAGGAAATCGTCGCGCTGATGGAAGCCAACCTGGAAGAGCCGATCGACCTCGACGAACTGGCGGTGTACGTCGCGGTTTCCCGGCGTCAGCTGGAGCGGCTGTTCCAGAAATACCTGCACTGTTCGCCATCGCGCTATTACCTCAAGTTGCGCTTGATCCGTGCGCGGCAATTGCTCAAGCAAACGCCGATGTCGATCATCGAAGTGGCGTCGGTGTGCGGTTTTGTCTCCACGCCGCACTTCTCCAAGTGCTACCGCGAATACTTCGGCATTCCGCCGCGGGATGAGCGCGTGGGGTCCAATACCACGCAGCAAGTGGCGATGATGCCGATTCCGCAGGCGCTGGTGTTGTCACCGTTGTCCGGGCCGTTGTCGGCGTTGAGCCAGGCCAGGAATGAGTCGACTTTCGCCAGTGTAAGGCTTTAGACCGAGTCGCCTGCATTCGCGAGCAAGCCCGCTCCCACACTTGACCGCGTTTTTTCAGTAGGAACGCGGTCGAATGTGGGAGCGGGCTTGCTCGCGAATGCGGTATATCAGGCGCCAGAGTTCTGCCTGAACTGCACCAAAGCCGGCAACAACTGCTTATCGATCGCCTGCCTCACCGCCGGCAAGATCGTCGCGCTGCCGGTGTACATCTGCTCAACCATGTTCTTCAGCGCCTTGGCCCGCGCTTCACTCAAACCGCGCACCGCACACTCACAAGCCTGCTCGGCGGTAGCGCCGCTGGACACTTCGAAACCCAACGACCGCAGCTGGCCCAGCAGGTCATCCTGGTCAATCAAATCCGCGTGCATCATGACGTTTATCCTTGTTAGGGGAGCGGGGGGACTGAGGTCGATTCTGGTAGGCCATTACCGAGTCGGCAAGGCCTGAATGCGCGAATGTCCGGTACGCCTATGAACAGGTCGTTTTCGGCTAACTCGCAGGAGAGGGGAGTGTGCACACTGGAACCCAGCAAGCAGCTTGAAGGTTTGGTCACCCTCGGGATGCGCAGCTCACACAAAGCACTCTGCCCCGATCCTGTCACGGCTTGATCGGGGCTTTTTTTTGGCTGAATTTGTAGTGGTTGTGCGGGCCCCTTCGCGAGCAAGCCCGCTCCCACATTTGACCGCGTTTTTTCAGGAGGAACTCGGTCAAATGTGGGAGCGGGCTTGCTCGCGAAGGGCGCGCCTCGGTCTACCTCTGCAACACCAATATCCTGGACAGCAGCTCATCGCGATCGATATAGCAGCCCTGGAAATGCCGCGCACCGGAAGCCGGGTCAAACGCATTGCGCGCATGCAGGGTGCGGCGGTTATCGAAGCACCACAGCTCGCCCGGGTTCAGCCGTTTGACCAGCCGAAAACGCTCCTCCCGGGTCATTGCAATAAACCGGCGATAGGCGCGATACAGCAAGGGCATCTGCTCTGCCGGCGCCTCAAACGGCCCGCGCAGAAAGTTGGCCATGCGAATCTCGGCGACTTCACCCAGGGCATCCAGCGCAATGATCGGTGCCAGCCGGCGATAGTCGCTGTGACGGTCCTTGTTGCGAAACTCCACAGGGATTTCGCACAGCGCGCGAAAGGCTTCGGAGTCTTCATCGCGCAACGCCCGGGCTATGGCGAAACCATCAACGAAAATACTCTCGCCACCGTCGGCGTCGTTCACCAGGCAATGCAAAAATTGCAGTCCCGGTTGCAGCTCCCGGGTGGGCAAATCGCTGTGCAGCGGCAGGTTGAATGCGGTGTAGGCGTTGCTGTCGGCATCGGCCTTGGATTGCACGTTGAACAACACGCCAAAATTACTCTCGCGAATGAACGAAATGCGCTTGGCGATCAGTGTCAGGGAGCCGGGTTCGGTGGGCACGCCGCGCACTTGCGTGAGGCCGCTGTCACGCACGGCCAGCAACCATTGCAGCAGGGCTTTCGGGTCTTCCATCAGTGCTGCGTAGTCAAACACGGGCAGCTCGAAAGTACGGTCCCACAGTTTGGATTTCGGTTTGGCCGCCCGACGTTCAGCGCGGGACTCATCGTCGTAGGCATGCGCTCGCAGCCAACCGGGATCGTACTGGCTGTGATGCCCGCTACTCCATTCAACCGTCAGCAAACCCTGGTGGATACGCGCGCTGACAGCTGTAAGGTTTTCGTCCACATCGACGATTTCCAGCACCTGTTCACGGGTCACGCTGTAGACGCAGGTCGGGCACGGGCAGTTGTCTCGCAGCCACTGGTGATGGAACGGGCTAACCCGTCCATCGGCCCATTGCACGCGCAAGTGATCGCTGCGCACCTGCACCTCGGCCAGGTCGCTGATCAGCGGGTAAGTACGGAAGTCGGCAACAGTGGCGGCGGTTTGCATGGCGATTCCTTATTTCTGGGGTGGCAGTCCAATCACGCGGCCGAGCAGGGCGGGCTTCGGCAGGTCGGTTTGTTCGGCACTGATGCTTGCAAGCTTGCCCAGCACCGCCTCGCTGAACGGCGCCGAATGCGGGCCGGCGAGGTCGACGTGGAGCAACATTTGCTCGTTGCCGGCCAGCTCCTTTTCGTCTCCCACCAGATGCAGGCTGTGATAGAGGTGCAAGCGCTTGCGGTCGTGGGCGATGAGTTGGGTGTGCACTTCGACGGCGGCGCCCAGCTTCACTTCGTGCAGGTAGTTGAGGTGCAACTCCAGGGTGAACAGCGAGTTGCCGCTGGCTTCGCGGTTTTCGCTGTCCAGGCCCAGGGTGTCCATCAGCGCATCGGTGGCGTAGCTGAAGATCAGCAGGTAGAACGCATCGCGCAGGTGGCCGTTGTAGTCGACCCAGTCGGGGAGAATTTTGGTGGTGTAGGTGGTCAATGCGGGCATGACTTAAATTCCAAGATGTACGCAGTCAAAATGTGGGAGCGGGCTTGCTCGCGAAGGCGGTGTGCCAGGCGGTGATTGCATCGACTGATACACCGCTTTCGCGAGCAAGTCGAATCGTCGCACCGCCGCTCCCACATTGGATGTTCATCGTCTATTCGGCGAAGGTCATACCGTGTTTTTCCTTGGTCGTCTTCACCGCTTCCAGCACCGCCAGCAGGCAATCATCACGATAGCGCTCCAGCGCCGAGATACTGTGTTTGCCCAGTTGGTCGCTGGTGCCATCCACCACATCGTCAATCAACTTGTCGGTCAGTTCCGGGGCCGGCAAGTAGGTCCACGGCAACTGCAACGCCGGGCCGAACTGCGCCATGAAGTGGCGCATCCCGGCATCACCGCCGGCCAGGGTATAGGTCAGGAACGTGCCCATGAATGACCAGCGCAAACCAGCGCCAAACCGAATCGCGTCGTCAATTTCGCCGGTGGTTGCCACACCATCGTTGACCAGGTGCAACGCCTCACGCCACAAGGCTTCCAGCAGTCGGTCAGCGATAAACCCGGGCACTTCCTTACGCACATGCAATGGGCGCATGCCGAGGGATTCATACACCTTGATCGCTGCCTGAATGGCTTCTGGCGCAGTGTTTTTGCCGCCCACCACTTCCACCAGCGGCAACAGGTAAACCGGGTTGAACGGATGGCCTACCACGCAACGTTCCGGGTGCGTGGAACCTTCATAAAATTCGCTCGGCAACAGCCCCGAAGTACTCGAGCCAATCAAGGCATTCGGCTTGGCCGCCGCGCTGATCTTGCTGTGCAGTTCCAGCTTCAACTCAAGGCGTTCCGGGGCGCTTTCCTGGATGAAGTCGGCGTCTTTCACGCACTCTTCAATCGTGGCCACAAAGCGCAAGCGGTCTTGCGAGGCGCCGGGTGCAAGGCCTTGTTTTTCCAGGGCGCCCCAAGCGTTGTCGACACGTTTGCGCAGGGCCGCTTCGGCACCAGGCGCCGGGTCCCAGGCCACCACGTCCAAGCCATGGGCCAGGGCGCGGGATACCCAGCCGCTGCCGATAACACCGCTGCCCAGCGCGGCGAAGGTTTTGATTTCAGTGATAAAGCTCATGGCAAATTCCTAAAGAGTTCGGTGATTCTGTGTGAGAGCCAAGATCAAAATGTGGGAGCGGGCTTGCTCGCGAAAGCGGTGTGTCAGTTGATGCATTCGGTGACTGATTCACCGCATTCGCGAGCAAGCCCGCTCCCACATTTGATTCGGTTCCTGCTGGGAGTCGTGTGGTGCGCCTTAGCCGCGCTTGGTCAGGCCCATCTTCACGCGGCCCTCGGCAGGGGTCATGACCCGCGCACCCAAGCGGCTGAGGATTTCGCTGGCGCGTTCCACCAACTGGCCGTTGGTCGCCAGCACGCCCTTGTCCAGCCACAGGTTGTCTTCCAGGCCGACCCGCACATTGCCGCCCAGCAGTACCGCTTGTGCCGCCATCGGCATCTGCATGCGACCAATGCCGAAGCCGGCCCACACAGCGTCTGCCGGCAGGTTGTCGACCATGGCTTTCATGGTGGTGGTGTCGGCCGGGGCGCCCCACGGGATGCCCAGGCACAGCTGGAACAGCGGGTTGTCGAGCAAGCCTTCCTTGATCATCTGCTTGGCGAACCACAGGTGACCGGTGTCGAAAATTTCCAGCTCGGCTTTTACGCCCAGCTCTTGAATACGTTTGGCGCCCGCTCGAAGTTGCGCCGGGGTGGAGACGTAAATGGTGTCGCCATCACCGAAGTTCAGGGTGCCGCAATCGAGGGTGCAGATTTCCGGCAGCAGCTCTTCCACGTGGGCCAGGCGGGTCAGCGGGCCCACCAGGTCGGTGTTGGGGCCGAACTCCATGGGGTTCTCGCCGCCACCGATTTCCAGGTCGCCACCCATGCCGGCGGTGAGGTTGACGATGATGTCGACGTCCGCCTCGCGGATGCGCTCCATCACTTCGCGGTACAGCGCGACGTCGCGGCTGAACTTGCCGGTTTCAGGATCACGTACGTGGCAATGCACCACGGTGGCACCGGCCTTGGCAGCTTCCACCGCCGCGGCGGCGATTTGTTTGGGAGTGACCGGCACGTGAGGGCTTCTGGCGGTCGTGTCGCCAGCACCGGTGAGTGCGCAGGTGATGATGACGTCGTGGTTCATGGGGCAGGTTCCTTACAGGCGTGATTTTCAGGCGTAGTCATACCGTTCGCAGCCAGGAGCGGCTGCGAAGCGGTGATTCAATAGCGTTTATTTGCTGGTCAATTGCAGGTTGGCCGCGGCGGGTTTGCCGTCAAAGGTGGTCACGCCTTCCAGCCAGCGCTGCTGGTCTTGCGGGTGGTCCTTGAGCCATTGCTTGGCCGATTCGAAAGCGTCCTTGTGATCCAGCAGCGGCTGCATCATTCGGCTCTCGTCGGCGGCGGTGAAGGTCAGGTTGCTGAGCAACTTGTGAACGTTGGGGCATTGCTCGGCGTAGGTCGGCGACGTGACGGACCACACGGTGGCCATGCCCTCGTTCGGGCCCAGCGCGTCATCGCTGCCGGTGAGGTACGTCATCGCCACGTTGACGTTCATCGGGTGCGGCGCCCAGCCGAAGAACACCACGGCTTCCTTGCGGCGCACGGCGCGGTCGACGGCGGCGAGCATGCCGGCCTCGCTGGATTCCACCAGTTGGAACTTGCCGAGGCCGAACTGATTCTTGGCAATCATCGCCTTGATCTGGGTGTTGGCGCCCGAGCCCGGTTCAATGCCGTAGATCTTGCCGCCCAGTTCTTTTTCAAACTTGGCGATGTCGGCGAAGGTTTTCAGGCCTTTATCAGCCAGGTAAGTCGGCACTGCCAACGTAGCGCGGGCATCTTCCAGCGACGGCTTGTCGAGCACCTTGACCTGCTTGGCATCGACAAACGGAGTAATGGTCTGGGTCATCAACGGGTTCCAGTAGCCCAGGAACATGTCCAGGCGCTGGTCGCGGATCCCGGCAAAGATGATTTGCTGGGACGCGCTGGTCTGTTTGGTCTTGTAGCCGAGGCCGTCGAGCAACACTTGAGTCATGGCGCTGGTGGCGATTACATCGGTCCAGTTCACCACGCCCATGCGCACGTTCTGGCAAGAAGCCGCATCGGCTGCCATGACGTTGGTGCTCAAAATGGCGCTGGCGCTGAGTGCGAGCACGCAGCGGCTGATCAGTCGGTTCATGGTGGTTCCCTCGGCAGGTTGTTATTGTGGGTTCCGGCGTCTTTGTGCGCCGTGCAGCCAAGTTACGCAGCTTGCAGTGCGACAAAACGCACGGCGGCGACCAGCTCTTGCACTGCAGCGACCTGCCCCCTTGAATGACCGAATGAACTGGCGTATCACAGTGACCACGCTGTCCGTCCTACGAGAGCGCTCCATGTCCCAGGATTTCTACTTTCTGCTGATGCCGGGCTTCTCCGCCATCGGCTTTATCTCCGCGATCGAACCGCTGCGGGTTGCCAACCGATTCCGAGGCGAGCTGTACCGCTGGCACGTATTGAGTGCCGACGGCGGCGCGGTGTTGGCGAGCAATGGCATGTCGGTCAACGCCGACGCCGCACTGGAGCCGCTGAAAAAGGGCGCGACCTTATTGGTGGTGGCCGGCTTTGAACCGCTGAAGTTCGCCACCCCGGCACTTGAGCATTGGCTGCGCCGTCTCGAACACGACGGCGTGACCCTCGGTGCCATCGACACCGGCAGCTTTGTGCTCGCTGAAGCCGGCCTGCTCGACGGCCATCGGCTGACCCTGCACTGGGAAGCCATCGACGCCTTCAAGGAGTCTTATCCACAGCTGACGGTGACCCAGGAGCTGTTCGAGATCGACCGCCGGCGCATCACCTCGGCGGGTGGCACCGCCTCCATCGACCTGATGCTCGACCTGATCAGCCAGGCCCACGGGCCCGAGTTGGCGATCCAGGTGTCCGAACAGTTCGTGCTCGGCCGCATCCGCCCGCGCAAAGACCACCAACGCATGCAGATCGCCACGCGCTACGGCATCAACAACAAGAAGTTGGTGCAGGTGATTGGTGAGATGGAACAGCACACCGAGCCGCCGCTGAGCACCTTGGCGCTGGCGGAAGCGATCAAGGTGACGCGACGGCAGTTGGAACGCTTGTTTCGGTTGCACCTGAACGACACGCCGAGCAATTTCTACCTGGGCTTGCGCCTGGAGAAGGCTCGGCAGCTGTTGCGCCAGACTGACATGAGCGTGCTGGAAGTGAGCATCGCCTGCGGGTTTGAGTCGCCGTCGTATTTCACCCGCAGTTACCGGGCGAGGTTCGCCAAGTGCCCAAGGGAGGATCGGCGACGGGAGGCGGTGTGATCACCGCTCTTGAAAACGACACA
>NZ_JAXCIS010000207.1:0-24530 GCF_034044025.1 Pseudomonas sp. SED1 | reverse complement strand
ACCAAAGGCTTTGGCGAAACCTGAAATTATTTTCCCCAGGTTTGTAACGAATCCCTTCCCCTTATCTCTAGTGGTGTAAGCAGGCAACTACGCTTGCCAACTCAACCCACTGCTGGAGATACACCATGAGTACCAAAACCCGTTCGCTGTCCGCTGCCACCCTCGTCCTGGCCCTGGGTTCGGCCCTGAGTCTGTCCGCCCTGACCTCCACCGCCCACGCCGCCGATGACATGCAAAAATGCTTCGGTGTGGCCGAAGCCGGCAAGAACGATTGCGCTGCAGGCGCCGGCACTTCCTGCGCCGGCACCTCGAAGGTCAAGGACCAAGCCAACGCCTGGAAACTGGTCCCGGCCGGCACCTGCCTGAAAACCCCAAGCGCCACCTCGCCAACCGGCTTCGGCCAGGAAGCCGCCTTCACCGCCAAGTCCTGAATCCCTGCGCAGCCTGAGTACTGACGATGACGCTTGCATGCACCTATTCCATCTCCCAGGCTCAGGCGCCCGGCCTCCCCTATCGGGCCGGGCTGGGGCTCAAGAGCGAGCACTTCAGCGAAGTCCTCGAGACTGCCCCCGACATCGGTTTTTTCGAAGTCCACGCCGAAAACTACATGGTGGCCGGCGGACCTTTCCATCACTACCTGGGCTTGATCCGCGAACGATACCCGCTGTCGCTGCACGGTGTAGGCCTGTCCATCGGCGGCGAAGGTCCGCTGAACGATGAGCACTTGATGCGCTTGGCCGCGCTGATCGAACGCTATCAACCCCACTCGTTTTCCGAACACCTGGCCTGGTCCAGCCACGGCCCGGTGTTTCTCAATGATTTGCTGCCGCTGGCGTATGACGATCAAACCCTGAAGCGGGTGTGCGAACACATCGACCAGGTGCAAACCCGCCTGCAACGGCCAATGCTGCTGGAGAACCCGTCGACCTACCTGCAGTTCCAGTGTTCCACCCTGGAAGAGACCGACTTCATCAGCGAAGCGATCCGCCGCACCGGCTGCGGGCTGCTGCTGGACGTCAACAATGTGTATGTGTCGTGCATCAACCATCAGCAAGACCCGCTGAAGTACATCGATGCCTTGCCGCTGCACGCCGTGGGTGAAATTCATCTGGCAGGGTTTGCCGAAGACACCGACAGCCTCGGTGATCGTTTGCTGATTGATGATCACGGCGCGCCGATCGACAACGCGGTATGGCAGCTCTACCAACACGTCCTTGCGCGCACCGGGCCGGTCGCCACGCTGATCGAGCGCGACAATCAGGTGCCGGCGTTCAGCGTGCTGCACGCCGAGGCCCGCGAGGCCGAACGGTTTCTGCTGGAGGTGCGCGCATGAGCGGCCAGGATGTATTTGCCAGCGCCCTGCTGTCGCCCGACGAAAGCTGCCCGCAAGGGGTGTTCAGCCGTAACGGCGCCGATCCGGCCAGTCGTTTTGCGGTGTACCGCAACAATGTCCACAGCTCGCTGATCAACGCCCTGGCCGCCGGCTACCCGGTCACCCTGCAACTGGTGGGCGATGAATTTTTTCGGGCGATGGCTGGCTTGTATG
The DNA here is from genome assembly GCF_034044025.1 of Pseudomonas sp. SED1. NCBI lineage: Bacteria > Pseudomonadati > Pseudomonadota > Gammaproteobacteria > Pseudomonadales > Pseudomonadaceae > Pseudomonas > Pseudomonas sp. SED1. Next base: position 22,984 of record NZ_JAXCIS010000207.1, on the reverse strand, counting down.
TCCAGGATTTCCCACCGACCAGTCCGCTGATCAATGAGTACGGCGGCGACCTGGCTGACTTTATCCAGGGCTTCGCCCCCGCCGCCAGCGTGCCCTACCTGGCTGACGTGGCGCGCCTGGAGCGGCTGCGGGTCAGGGCCTACCACGCGGCAGACGCAGTGCCACTGGATCAGCAGGAGGTCATCTCCACCCTGCAACAACCGTCAGGTCTGGGCGAACTGCGCCTGCAACTGCATCCATCCCTGGCCACCCTGAACTCGGCCTACGCCGTGGTGGCGTTATGGGCTGCGCACCAGACGGGCGAATCCCTCGCCACTCTAGACCCCTTCCATGCTCAAAGCGCGCTGGTACTGCGCAACGGCCTGCACGTGCAGGTATTTCACATCGACAGCGGCGCAGCGGCGTTTATCAACAGCCTGAACAACGGTTGGCCGCTGGAAATGGCCGTGGCCTACGCCCTCGATGCGGCCGCCGAATTTGACCTGCACCACTGCCTGGCCTTGCTGGTCGGCCACGGCGCCATCACCCACTTGCACACAGAACCCAAGGTATCGCCATGAACGCCGCCGCTCCCGGGCTGATCCAACGGATCATCCAGCTCTTCGAGAAAATCCCCTACAGCCTGATCGCCTTCGTCGCACGCTTCTCTATTGCAGCAGTGTTCTGGAAATCCGGCCAGACCAAGGTCGAAGGCTTCGCCGTAGACCTGATCGGCGGCACGTTCCAACTGGGCTGGCCGCACTTGGCGCCGTCCACCCTGCCGCTGTTTCGCAGCGAATACCACGTGCCACTGCTGTCAGCGGAAGTCGCAGCGCATATGGCCGCGTTCGCCGAACATTTCTTCCCCGTGCTGATCCTGGTGGGGTTTGCCACACGGTTCTCGGCGCTGGCGTTGCTGGGCATGACCCTGACCATCCAGCTGTTCGTCTACCCGGACGCTTACCCGACCCACGGCACCTGGATCGCGCTGCTGTTGCTGTTGATGGCCAAGGGGCCGGGCTGCTTCTCCATTGATCACCTGATTGCGCGACGCTTGCGCTAAAGGCGGTCCAGGGCCTCGCCGCTGCGCTTGAACCAGCCCACCAGATAATCCGCCAGGACCTGAGTGCGGCGCGGCAGGCCGCCCTGATACGGATGGACGAGGTACATCGGCATGCTGCGGGTCTGATAATCCCGCAGGAGCCAACGCAGGCGCCCGTCAGCCAATTCCGTGTGCAACACGTAGGAAGGCAAACGCGCGATGCCTGCGCCCACCAGCGCCGCCTTCTTCAGCAAGTTGTAATGGTTGGAAGCAAAGGTCCCGGATACGCGAACCCGTAGCAGCTCATGTTGCTGGTGATACAGCCACTCTTCACGGCCGCTGTAGTGGCTGTTCAGCAAGCAGTTGTGGCCCACCAGTTCCGCCGGTGTCAGCGGCTCGCCGTGCTGTTCCAGATAAGCCGGGCTGGCGCAGGTCATCTCGTGCCAGGCCAGTAACGGCTTGGCCACCAGTCGCTCGTCGTTGGCGACTTCGGAGCGTACCGCCAGGTCAAAACCGTCCCGCGCCAGGTCTCGATACTGGTTGTTGAGCTCCAGTTCGATCTGCACCTGCGGGTACTCCCGGGAAAACTCCAGCAATAAACCATCAAAGAAGGTTTCACCCAGGGAAACCGGAACCGTCATACGTACCGGGCCGACCAAATCGTCCTTGAGCCTGGCCAGTGCCTGACGTGCCCGCTCCACCTGCACCACCAACGCCTGGGCCTGCGGCAACAGGGCCGCCCCCGCCGCCGTCAGGCTCAAACGGCGCGTGGTGCGATGCAACAACACCACCGAAAACTGCGCTTCCAGCTGGCTGATGCGCTTGGACAGCTGCCCCTTGCTGCAGCCCAACTGCTGGGCCGCCAGGGTAAAGCTGCCGGCTTCGATCAACACCGCAAACGCCGCCAGGTCATCCATTTCGCTCATGGATTGTTTCCATTTGAAAACCAAAGGTTGCCTATTAGTGCACTTATCCGCGCAAAAAATCACTCTAGACTGAAACCTCACCTACACATCTGGAGGAAGGCACGATGAAAATCCTGTTGATTGGCGCAAGCGGCACCGTGGGTTCGGCGGTCAAGGCAGAACTGTCCCAGCGGCATGAAGTGATCAGCATCGGTCGCAAGAGTGGCGACTTCCAGGTCGACATCAGCGACAGCGCCTCGATCCGCAAACTGTTCGAACAGACCGGCAAGTTCGACGCACTGATCTGCGCCGCCGGCAGCGTCAACTTCGTGCCCCTGGGCGAAATGAGCGCAACCGATTTTGACCTGGGCCTGCAAGACAAGCTGATGGGCCAGGTGAACCTGTTGCTGATTGGCCGCGAGTTCGCCAATGACGGTGCGTCGTTCACCTTCACCAGCGGCATTCTCAACCGCGATCCGATTCGCACCGGTGCTTCGGCGGCCCTGGTCAACGGCGCGCTGGATGCATTCGTGAAAGCTGCAGCGATCGAACTGCCGCGCGGCCTGCGTATCAACTCGGTGAGTCCGACCGTGCTGCTGGAAGCCATGGGCAGCTACGCGCCGTACTTCCGTGGTTACAAACCGGCTCCGGGTGCAGACGTGGCGCTGGCCTACGCGAAAAGCGTGGAAGGTTTGCAAACGGGGCAGACGTTTATCGTTGGCTAAAGTAGTACGGACCAGCTTGTCGTGGCGAGGAGGCTTGTCCCCCGTTGGGCTGCGCAGCAGCCCCAAAATCTACGGACCTTGTTCTTCCTGAAGGAACGCAGTGATTTTACGGGGCTGCTACGCAGCCCAACGGGGGACAAGCCCCCTCGCCACAGTCAATTCAACCTGTGTCCCGGGCTTGTGATGCATCGCCAGCCTGCGTAACGTGGCGGCACTTATCAGGAGACCCGATAATGCGTGCCGCCCGTACCCTAGCTTTGTTTGCCCTGTTGCCCCTGTTCGCCGCCTGCCAGATGTTCGAGAACGAGCCGGCCAAACCCTCTCTCGCCGGGCTGACCCGCATGCAGGGCGAGCTGACCGCGCAGGGTGACAAACTGCTGTTCCAGCCCTGCAACGACAAACGCAACTACGTGGTCAACGACACCGGCGGCACCAGCATCCTGCAGGAAGCAGCCTCCCTGGCCGGCCAGCAAGGCGCGTTGTTTGCCGACTTGCGCGGCAAGTTTTCCGGCGTTGCCAGCGGCACCCAGGGTACCGTAGACCTGCAACAGGTGTACCGCGTCGAGCGCTCGACCTCGGCCTGCGATGACCCGAATTTCAAGCGCATGATCCTGCGGGCCAACGGCCACAAACCGGCCTGGGCGATGAACGTTACCGCCAAGGGCATGGTGCTGGAACGTGAAGGCCAGCCGCCATTGGCCGTGCCGTATGTGGAAGAACAATCGGGCGACGGACGGTTCAACCTGATGACCGAAGCCAACAACCAGCACATCGAACTCTGGGTGGCTCCGCAACGCTGTGTCGACAGCGTCAGCGGCAGCCTGCAGCACATGTCCGCCGAGCTTCGGGTCAACGGCCAGGTGCAGCGCGGTTGCGCGTCGTTCGGCGGCTCGCGGGACGACTGATTATCCGCTGCGCTGTTTTAACATGACGGGAAACCGCTGTTGGGGCTTATAATCGCCGGTTTGCAAAACAGCCGGCCTCTTTGCCCGCCGCCTACCGGATTCCTGTCATGTTACGAATCACCGAACTCAAGCTGCCCATCGACCATCCCGAAGAAGACCTGCGGCCTGCCATTGTGCAGCGCCTGGGCATCGCCAGTGATGACCTGCTCGATTTCACCCTGTTCAAACGCAGCTACGACGCCCGCAAGAAATCGTCGGAGCTGTGCTTCATCTACACCATCGACCTGGAAGTCAAAGGCGAGGCGGCCCTGCTGCTCAAGTTCGCCGACGACCGCAACGTCAACCCGGCACCGGACATCAGCTACAAGGTCGTCGGCCATGCGCCGGAAGGCCTGACCGAGCGGCCGATCGTCGTCGGTTTTGGCCCGTGCGGGATCTTCGCCGGGCTGTTGCTGGCGCAGATGGGTTTCAAGCCGATCATCCTCGAACGCGGCCGCGAAGTACGCCAGCGCACCAAGGACACCTGGGGCCTGTGGCGCAAAAACGTGCTGAACCCCGAATCCAACGTGCAGTTTGGTGAAGGCGGCGCCGGGACCTTCTCCGACGGCAAGCTCTACAGCCAGATCAAGGACCCGAAATTTCACGGTCGCAAAGTGCTGCACGAGTTCGTCAAAGCCGGTGCGCCGGACGAAATCCTCTACGTCAGCAAGCCGCACATCGGTACCTTCCGCCTGACCGGCGTGGTGGAAAACATGCGCCAGCAGATCATCGCCCTGGGCGGTGAAGTGCGCTTCGAGCAGCGGGTGACCGACGTGTTGATCGAAGACGGCCAGTTGAATGGCGTGGTGGTGGATGGCGGCGAGCAGATCCTGTCGAAACACGTGATCCTGGCCCTCGGCCACAGCGCCCGTGACACCTTCCGCATGCTGCATGGCCGCGGCGTGTACATGGAAGCCAAGCCGTTCTCGGTGGGTTTCCGTATCGAACACCCGCAATCGCTGATCGACGCTGCGCGCCTGGGCAAGTACGCCGGGCACCCGAAACTTGGCGCTGCCGATTACAAACTGGTGCACCACGCGAAGAACGGTCGCTCGGTCTACAGCTTCTGCATGTGCCCGGGCGGCACCGTGGTCGCGGCGACATCCGAGCCGAACCGCGTAGTGACCAACGGCATGAGCCAATACTCGCGCAACGAGCGCAACGCCAACTCCGGGATCGTGGTGGGCATCACCCCGGAAGTGGATTACCCGGGCGGCCCGCTGGCCGGGATCGAGTTGCAGGAGCGCCTGGAATCCCACGCGTTCATCCTCGGTGGCAGCAACTACGAAGCGCCGGCGCAGCTGGTGGGTGATTTTATTGCCGGCAAGCCGTCCACCGCCGTCGGTACCGTGGAACCGTCCTACAAGCCAGGGGTGGCCATGGGCGACCTGGCCCTGGCGTTGCCGGACTTTGCCATCGAAGCGATCCGCGAAGCGCTGCCGGCGTTCGAGAAACAGATCAAGGGCTACTCGCTGCACGACGCGGTGCTGACCGGGATCGAGACCCGCACTTCATCGCCGCTGCGGATTACCCGTAACGACTCGATGCAGAGCCTGAACGTAAAAGGCCTGTTCCCGGCGGGCGAAGGTGCCGGTTATGCCGGTGGGATTTTGTCGGCAGGTGTCGACGGGATTCGGATTGCCGAAGCGTTGGCGCGGGATATGTTGGGTATCGAAGCTTAACCACTGCGCTGAAAACGCAGCAGATCAAATGTGGGAGCGGGCTTGCTCGCGAAAACGGTGGATCAGCCGAATGATGTATTGGCTGACACACCGCATTCGCGAGCAAGCCCGCTCCCACAATGGTTATGCGGTGTTTAAATATTGGCGCGCAACACGCTATCTGGCAGCGCCTCTCCCCGCTCGACACTCGCCGCAACGGCCGCAATCAAACCCTCAAGCTCATACCCCTGCCCTGCCAACCAGGCCTGATCGTAATAGGTCGTGGCATAGCGCTCCCCACCGTCGCACAAGATCGCCACAATCGAGCCCGACTCTCCCGCCGCTTTCATCTGCTGTGCCGCGATCAACGCGCCTATCAGGTTGGTGCCGCTGGACCCGCCCACTCGCCGCCCCAAACGCTGCGCCAGGTAATGCATGGCCGCCAGGGACAGCGCGTCCGGCACCTTGACCATCGCATCAATCACCTTGGGCAAGAACGACGCCTCTACCCGTGGCCGACCAATACCTTCAATGCGTGAACCACACTCCAGACGCAGGCTGGCATCGCCGCTCAGGTAGTAATCGAAAAACACCGAACGCTCCGCATCCGCGCACAACACCCGGGTGCAGTGCTGGCGATAACGCACATAACGTCCCAACGTCGCCGTGGTACCACCCGTACCAGGGCTGGAAATCAGCCAGCTCGGCTCCGGGTAACGCTCAAAGCGCAGTTGCTGAAAGATCGATTCGGCAATGTTGTTGTTGGCGCGCCAGTCGGTGGCGCGTTCGGCGTAGGTGAACTGGTCCATAAAGTGGCCGCCGCTTTCCTGCGCCAGACGCTCGGATTCGGCGTAGATCTGCGTCGGATCCTGTACCAGATGGCTTTGGCCACCGTAGAACGCGATCTGCGCAATCTTTTCCTGGGAGGTGGTGGCCGGCATCACCGCAATAAACGGCAAGCCCAACAGCCGGGCGAAGTACGCCTCGGAAATCGCCGTGGAGCCGCTGGACGCCTCGATCACCGGAGCGCCAGGTTTGAGCCAGCCATTGCACAACGCATAGAGAAACAACGAACGCGCCAACCGGTGTTTCAGGCTGCCGGTGGGATGGCTGGACTCATCCTTGAAATACAGCTCGATGCCCGGCAAACCCGGCAACGGCAAGGGGATAAGGTGGGTGTCGGCGCTGCGTTGGAAGTCCGCTTCAATAATACGAATGGCTTCGCGGGCCCATTGGCGGTTGTCGCTCATGATCGGTTTCTCTAAGGATTTCAGACTTGATCTTAGGATGTTTCCTACACTCCACACAGATACAGTCATGACTCAATTGGACACACACTTTTCTGAGTTTGACGCTCGAGTGATGAGACCGATCCCTTATAACAAATAAGAATATAACTTTTGTTTTAACAACTAACGGTACGGGTTAGGGTACCCACCTACTGAACTTTGATGGGAGAGCATCCCTTGCCTCTGCGTAGCACTTTCACCCGTTTCTTCCAGCTGGAAGCCGCCAGCGGTCTGCTCCTGATCGCTGCTGCGGCTTTGGCGCTGATCATCAACAACTCACCGCTATCACACTTTTACGCGAGTTTTCTCGACGTCCCGGTAGTCGCACAAATTGGCGCGCTGAAAATCGCCAAGCCGGCGCTGCTGTGGATCAATGACGGCCTGATGGCCCTGTTCTTCCTGCTCATCGGCCTTGAAGTAAAACGCGAGTTGCTCGACGGGCAACTGTCCAAACCTTCGCAAGTAGTGCTGCCCGGCGCAGCAGCCATCGGCGGCATGGTCGTGCCGGCGCTGATCTACTGGGCGCTGAACAAGGACAACCCCGCCGCCCTGGGTGGCTGGGCGATCCCCATGGCCACCGACATTGCCTTCGCCCTGGGCGTATTGGCCTTGGTGGGCAAGCGACTGCCGGTGTCGCTGAAGTTGTTCCTGATGACCCTGGCCATCATCGACGACCTTGGCGCGATCATCGTCATTGCCATCTTCTACTCCACCGACCTGTCCGGGGCCTCGTTGGCCGGTGCAGCGGCATGCCTGATCGCGTTGATTGCGATGAACCGGCTCGGTGTGGTCAAGCTAGGCCCCTACATGATTGTCGGGCTGATCCTGTGGGTCTGCGTGCTCAAGAGTGGTGTACACGCCACCCTGGCCGGCGTGACCCTGGCGTTCTGCATCCCGTTGCGCACCAAAAACGCCGAACCTTCGCCGCTGCTGACCCTGGAACATGCACTGCATCCCTGGGTGGCTTACGCGATCCTGCCGCTGTTTGCCTTTGCCAACGCCGGGGTTTCGCTGGCCGGCGTCAATCTGGAAAGCTTCACCCACCACGTACCGATGGGCATCGCCGCCGGCCTGCTGCTGGGCAAGACCATTGGCGTGCTGGGTTTCACCTGGGTCATGGTAAAAACCGGCCTCGCCGCGCTACCCGCTGGCGCCAACTGGGGTCAGGTGTTGGGCGTGGCAATCCTGTGTGGCATCGGCTTCACCATGAGCCTGTTCGTCGGCTCGCTGGCGTTTGTGCCAGGCAGCAGTGAATACGCCGGGATGGACCGGATGGGCATCCTTACCGGGTCGATATTGGCGGCGCTGATCGGGTATGCGGTGACGGCGATGGCGAGTCGTAAGCAGGTACTCATTCAGGCGTAACCGCTTTTGGAGCCGGCTTGCCGGCTCCAACCTCCTCTAGGCCCATTCGGCGCCATCTCACAGAACCGTCCTACATCCACCCTCCGCTGCTTGCCATAACGTCGTGCTCCCGGCTCCAACGCCGGGCGTCGTTAGGCAACACGCCAGGAGGGCACAATGGCAAACAACAAGGATATACCCCAAGTATGGCGATGCTACGGGACCGGCACGGGCGGTTACCGACGGCTCGAGAACATGAACGAGCGCGAGCTGGCTGAGCGTGATGCCAGGCAGCGAGCATACGAAGCCATGCTTGCCCGTCAGGAGGTCTACGAGGCCAGACGCAAAGTGGAGCCGCCGCCAACGCCATTGCCCATGGTCGGCTGCGTATTCGCAAAGTCCTGCAATCTGCCGGACGCCCTCATCGACTACAACAATCCGTCCGGCTATATACCGCTTGACCCCATAGGAGACTATGGCGAGCACGTGCTGCTGGGTGGCCGTGAAACGGACAGTGAGGGGCTGCTGTCACTCAAAAAAATAAGCGGCAGCGCACTCCCGGCTGGGCTAGGGACATTGGCACTGGGTGGCTCAGCGGTTAGTGGAGCCTCCAGCATCGCAGCGAGTGTTGGAACAGTTGGGGCCGGACTGATGCTTGGGGTTGCAGCCCTCATCTGGCCCTCCAGCCTGGGCGATAGCGCGCTTTACAGCGACCGTCAACTGCGCTCAATGCCACGGGCACGCACCCGGGCACGCCTGCATATCGAGCAACTTGCTGACGGCACGCTCAAGGGATACGCCTTCTACACCGGGAAAAATCGCGACTGGGAAATGGTTGATGTCGTGCAGTTTGGCCTGCGCGGCACACAGCAGGTCGCGGACTTGGGCGACGGCGTCGAGCTGATCTGGACGCCTGCTGTCGACCCCACTGACACCCTCGGTATTCCTGCGCTGGAAGCTGCGCCGCAGGCACCGCAAATCTGGGTGTACCCACCGACCGAGAAGGCCGCCAACATCATCGTTGACCCGATTTACCCGCCGCAATACAGGGATTTCATTCTGGTATTTCCAGCGGATTCGGGGGTTCGGCCACTCTACGTGGTGGTCAGCGTCAGACCAGGGGACCATGACTACTATGAGGCCCCTAAAACACTTCCGGCCTTTCCCGACGCAGTAAGGGTTAAACCTAAATCATCCGTTCAAGGTGGAGGAAAAAAGAGAGCAAGGTGGGTCGATAGGAAAGGGAAAATCTACGAATGGGACTATAAAAGCAACGCCGTGGAAAAGTTTGACAGATTTGCGATTCACCTAGGAGAGTTCAACCATATAACGGGCGAGCAGACTGGCCCAGCAAAGCCAGGCAGAACGACCACTCGACAATAGCGAGAACGATTCATGACCCATTTATCAATTACTGGCTTCTACCCTGACGAAAAACAAGATGATTCGTTGCAATTCGAATTCGATATAGAAGGAGCCGAACTCAATCAGGCTGCTGCCCAACTCACAGAGTCAAAGCCTCTGGAAAACCTGGCTCCAGGTGAGCTGGAGCTGACAAAAAGTCAGATAACGCAATTGGCGGTGTTGCTTAACATCAACCTCCCCGATGACTTGGAATACTTCATCGGGATACGCGCATAACGGTACAACCAGAGGTATGCCTTGATTTATCACGACCCGTCTTTGAGTCACGATGAAGCTATCAGCTTCCTCACCACCAAAGACCTAAGCAAGGTCACAGAAGCACTAATATCCATCGGCCTTAACGAGACAGACTCTACGTGGGCACAAGAAATCTGCCTCCGGTATATGAGTAATGACGACGAGGACATCGCGTCGGCTGCCATCATTGCGATAGGCCACATCGCGAGGCGCTTCGGTCAGCTGGACATGGCGAAAATTTCGCCAGCACTGCAACAAGCAAAAACAAAATCACCGTTTCTGAGTGGTGCCGTACAAGACACCCTTGACGATATCCAGATGTTCACCTGATCCCGCGAAACATACGCTCAACAAAAAACCCCAACCGGTCACCCGGTTGGGGTTTTTCTTTTCCTGCAACCTTACCCTTAGCGAGTAACGCGGCTGGTTCCGTTCACGGTCATGATGCGAACGCGGTCACCGATGCGGAAGATTTCGTTCTCTTCAACCGCTTGGACGTAGGCGCGCATGCTGCCATCATCTTCACGGACGGTGATTTCAACACCCTGGGTGCGGGTCAGGCCTTCTTCGGTGGCCGAGCCCAGCAGGCCGCCGGCGACTGCGCCGATAACGGCGGTCACGATGCTGCCACGGCCGCCGCCGATGGCGCTGCCGCCAACGCCGCCGATGACTGCACCCGCAGCGCCGCCGATTGGGGTCTTGGTGCCTTCGATTTTCACTGGACGCAGGGATTCGATGGTGCCCATGCGAACAGTCTGTACACGACGGGCTTCGTCACGGGAGTACGAGTCGCCGGTCAGACTCGAGGCGCAGCCACCCAGCAGCAGCGACAGGGTGGTAAAGCAGGCAACTAGTAAAACGGACTTACGCATAGCATCAACTCCAAAGGACAGGTATCCATTAAACCGCTGTGGCTTGCCGCCTGTCACGGCATGCCGGGCAGAAAATTGTTTTCATTCAGCCTCAGTACAGAGAACCTGTACCGAAAAACTCGACGAACGGTAGCAATCCCACCTCCCTCAGGATCTTGATGGACGCTTTCATCATTGTAGCCAACGGCGGCATAACGCGGCGCAGCGCTACCCATCCAAGGCCTCTGACTAGAGACTTCGGCGTGCAGCGCTACATTCAGGCGAGGTGACGAAAGGTGGGCTCAGGGCGCCAGCCGCTCACGGGCCCAGTCGGCACCCTGCAAGCGGTAGTTCAGGCGGTCGTGCAAACGACTCGCGCGGCCTTGCCAGAACTCGATGCGCTCCGGCAGCAGGCGATAACCACCCCAGTGCTCGGGGCAGTCAGGCTGGGTATCGCTGAAGCGTTGTTCGGTGGCCTTGAGCAGGTCCTGCAACTCTTCGCGGTCCCTGATGACCCGGCTTTGCGGTGAAGCCCAGGCTCCCAGGCGGCTGCCCAGAGGGCGGACCTGGAAGTAAGCGTCCGACTCCTCGGGAGTGACCTTCACCACCCGACCTTCGATGCGCACCTGGCGCTCCAGGGTCGGCCAGAAGAAGGTCATGGCAGCAAACGGCCGCGCCGCGAGCTGTTCGCCCTTGGCACTCTGATAATTGGTGAAGAAGGTAAAGCCCTGTGTGTCCAGGCCCTTGAGCAGCAGGATCCGGCAGTGCGGGCGACCGTCCTGGTCGACCGTTGCCAGGGTCATGGCATTGGCCTCCACCGGCGGCTGCTCGGTTTTCATCGCATCCGCAAACCACTGGTGGAACAAGCCAAACGGTTCGTCCGGGGCCTGGGCCTCGCTCAAACCGTCCCGTGTGTAGTCACGGCGCATATCGGCCAGTGCCTGGGTCATGCGGCTTTATCCTTCTTGCTCAAATAATCAGTTTTTTGCCTGGTCGTTGGTAGCGGCTGGAGCAGCGGCCTTGGCAGGTGCTGGCTTTTTAGCGGCAGGCTTCGCCGGGGCCTTTTTGGCAGCCGGCTTGGCGGCAGCCTTCTTGGCGACGGTTTTTTTCGCCGGAGCAGCAGCTTTTTTGACCGGAGCAGCGGCGGGAGCAGGAACGTCCTGCACAGCAACCATTTCAGCCTTTGGCGGGTTACCCGAGTTGTACTTGCTCAGCAAGGCCAGCATGGTGGTGCGCTGGGTGAACATGATTTCCATACGACGGTTCAGGGCACGGCCCTGGGTGCTGTCGTTGGCGGCACGTGGCATCAGGTCGCCCATGCCACGCAGCATCAGGCGGTCCTGCTTCAGGCCACTGAGGCTGAAGATCGAGGCGATGGACTGCGCGCGCTCTTTGGTCAGGGCCTGGCTCACCGGCTCGGCACCCGAGGTATCGACGTGGCCCAGGACCAGTACGGCGGTCTTCGGATCGCCTTCAACAGCCTTGGCAACGCGGGTGAATGGACCCAGGGTCACCGGCAACAACATCGCCGGGCGTTTCGGGTTGTAGGAGCCGTCAACCGGGGCAATCACGACCAATACGTTGTCGCGACGTTCCAGTTGCAGGTTGCTGTCCTTGATCGCGAGGCGCAGGCGCGGCTCGTAGTCGTCCAGCCAGGCCTGGGTGATTTTTGGATCAGGCATTGGAATGTTGGCAACGTCGACCTTGGCCAATGGCTTTGGCTTGCTTTCGAACGGCCACCACCATTTGGTATCGGTATCTGTCTTGGCAACGGCAGGTGCGGCAGCCGGTGCAGCAGTGGGTGCGCCGGAGGCAGGCGTTGCAGCCTTGAGGTCGGCTTTCAGGTCAGCCTTGGCATCGTCGGTTTTCGACGAGAACGGCCACCAGCTGGAGCCGGTATCCGCCTTGGCAACCGGTGCAGGTGCTGCAGCGGCAGGTGCAACCGGCGCAGGCGCCTTGGCAGCAACGGCCGGCTTGGCATCCGGCTTGGTGTCGGTTTGGCTCACTGCGTCCTTGGTAGCAGCCTTATCAGAGCCAAATGACCACCAATGCCCACCTTCGGCATCATTTTGTGGGGTTTGTGCACAGCCAGTAATAGTGAGGCATAGCGCCAGTGCCAAGGACTTGTTCGATAACATGAGATATCCACAAAATGAGAAAAAATCAGGGGCCTGAATGACCCGTTAAACAGACGCTTCTGGAACATTAAAGTTACAACATTTCGCCTAGCGTCTTTTTGTATGTGCCTTTGTAACAAAAAAACGCAAGACAGCAAGCTATTTACAGACAACCGGCCAATATTCTTACCAACTTTTGCGCCCGCGGGTCCATAAGTACATAAGGCCCCAATGTATTGGTCACAAAACCAAAGGCTACATCATGTTCCGGGTCGGCAAACCCTACCGAGCCACCTGCCCCCGGATGCCCAAAGGCCCGTGGGCCAAGGCCGAACGTAGCGTTCGGCACTTGCGGTTGATCCAACATGCAACCCAGCCCAAACCGGGTTTGTGTCAATAAGGTTTTATCCGGGCCGATACTGTGTTCACGGGTCAACTCTTCAAGCATGTCGGCTTCCAGCAAACTACCGTCAAGCAGCCCACTATAAAAACCCGCCAGACTTCGTGCATTACCGTGACCATTTGCCGCTGGCTGCTGCATACGCCGCCATTCGGGTTTATTAGTGCTGGTCAGAATAGACGGTGGATTGGTAAATGCACGGGTAGTCATCGCCATTGGCTCGCGCATCGTTACTTGAAGTAAACGCTGTGCCGCCTCATCGCCTACATTGCCCTTGCCTCGGGCTATATGGGCAACCCGATGGAATTCTTCGTCTGCCAGACCCACATGAAAGTCCAGGCCCAATGGCCGTGCAACCCGAGCCACAATGGACTCGCCGGGCCCACGACCGTCGGCGCGACGGAGCAGTTCGCCCACCAGCCAGCCGTAGGTGATCGCCGCATAGCCATGGCCTTCCCCGAGCTTCCACCACGGCGCTTCGGCCGCGAGGGCGTCGACCATCATTTGCCAGTCGTACAGCGCTTCGGCGGGTAGCGTTTCACGCAGGGCCGGCAACCCGGCCTGGTGGCAAAGCAGATGGCGCAGGGTGATGGCTTCTTTGCCGGCGGCAGCAAATTCCGGCCAGTATTTGGCGACCGGCGCATCTAGCTGCAGCTTGCCTTCGGCCACCAGTTGCAGCGCCGTGACGGCGGTAAAGGTCTTGGTGCAGGAGAACAGGTTGGCGATGGTATCGCTGTGCCAGGCCTCGGCACCGTCCTTGTCGGCGGTACCGGCCCACAGGTCGACGACGGTTTCGCCGCCAATCTGGATGCACAGCGCGGCGCCACGCTCCTGGGGGTCGTCGAACAGTGCGGCGAAGGCTTCACGCACCGCTTCGAATTGAAGCTCGTAATGACCCTGAATCTGCACCTAAGCCCCCTCGGAAAAGTACTACAAAAAGTGGACGACATTGTTCCAGTCATTGAGTGATTTGTGAACCCGCACTCGTCGATCTGGCGCCATCAATGGCCCTTGCCGGAATGCCCGCCGGAATGCCCTGCACCCGGCCCTGCGGCATTGCCGTCATGCCCCGGCTTACCGCCTTCTCCGGTGTGAACCGCGGCAGCCGCCTTGGCCCTCTCGGCCTCTTTGCCCAGTTGGTCGACAGCCGCCAGGTTACTTTTACGCACACTCTCGACAAAGCCCTGGAACGGCACATCGGTGATGCCTACCAGGCCGAAGTGGCCGTTTTCGCCGTCCAGCAGACGACCGGTGACCGGCTGGTCCAGATACTGGAACCAATGCACGCCAACAATCGACGGCTCGGCCATGGCCTGCTTGAGGAAGTTGGCGTAGGCAGTCCCGCGATCCTCTTCCCTGGCCAACTGCGTCACGCCTCCCCAGAACGGGCCACGGTCCGCCGAGCCGAAGTTGAACTCGGTGATCAGCACCGGCTTGTCCAACGCCCGCAGGGCCGCGAAGTCGTAACCATCCTGCGGCTTGAGGGTGTACATGTTGAAACTCAGCACATCGCAATACTGCGCGCAGGACGCCACCGATTCCGGGGTGCTGACCGCATAACGGCCACCCAGCAACAGCTGGTTGGGCGCGTGCCATTTCAGCGCGTCGGAGATGGTCTTGAAGTAAGCATCGGCGAAGGTCTTCTGGAAGTATTTGAAGTCCGCTTCGATTTCCGGGTGCTCGGGGTTTGGCATGGGCGGCACGAAGCCCGGGTCTTCCATCAGTTCCCAGGCGGGCAGTTCGATGCCCCAGGCCTTGGACAGACCGTCCTGGTTGCGGTACTTGTCGCGCAATTGCTTGAGGAACGCGCGCTTGGCCGGCACGTCGGTGGTCATGCGCAAGGTGCCGTAGGCCAAGGCGTAACGGGATTTGGGATCATCACCGGGACCGGCCCAGGCCAGTTCGTTGTCGGCAAAGAAGCCGATCAGCCACGGGTCGTCACGATGGTCACGGGCGGCAATCGCCACCGCACGCTCGGTGGCCATGGCGAAGCGCGGGTCGAACGGGTCGGGCATGCCGCCCCACCAATCGGTTCCGGTGCTGATGCTCGCGTAATCGCCGACGATCGACAGGGGCAAGGTGTAAGGCACGCGGTCGGCGGTGGCCAACTGCGGCGCGCTCCAGTTGCCGACGGTGTTGAAACCCCAGGCTTTAAGACGGTCGAGGGTGTGGCTGACCCAGCGTTTCTGGTCGAAACCTTCCGGAACACAAGGTGCCGGCGGCACGCAAGGCTGGCCATAGGTACGTTGCAGGTTGGCGCCATAGAAGTCGTACCAGCGGCCGACATTAAAGCTGCGCCCCTGATCCGCGCCATTGCCGCTGCGGCTGTCGCTGCTTCCATAGTATTTGTCGAAAGGTTCGCCGGCCTTGGGCAGCGCGGCAAACATCCATTCGCGGCCCGCAACGTAGGTCTGGCTGTTGTCCGGCGCTACGGTGTTGACGCCCAGGGAATAGAACGGATGGCCTTCCGGTGTCACCAGGTACCAGCGCCCGTCGCGCTTCTCGGTGCGGAAGAAGCCGCTGGCGTCAAAGGCCGGGCCCTTGTTCCAGCCGCCGTACTTGTCCAGGGACGCCTTGTCGCGCTCGGCCAGCCAGCCCTTGAGCTGTTGCTGCTCCTTGACCGCAGCGGCCCTCAGCTGCTCGTCGCTGCTGACTTTCTCCGGCCACCTGGCGCGGGTGGACTGCCCGTAAGTGTCCACCAGATCACTGTAGGTGGCCTTGAGCACCGGCTCGACGTCTTGCACGCCAAAGCGCTCCAGCAGGATGCTTTGAGCGACATTGGGCTTGATCATCGACAGGGTCACCGACACGATCTGGCTGCGGTCGATCTCCCCTTCGCTGCTGGCCAGCAATACACGCTGGCCATCGATGGTGATCGGCATCGGCGGGCCGGCTTTCATGCCCTGGCTCAGCGGCGAGTTGGCTTGCAGCGAAATCAGCAGCGTCTGCGCCGGGCCTGCCGGCAGGTCGATACGGCTGAACAGCGTCCGGCCGTCATTGCTCTGCACCTTGACGTACAGGGTCAGCGCCCAGTCCATTGCGCTTTGAATGCGCAGGCTCATGGCGCCGGATTGCGACCAGTCCCAGGCACCGGTCTGCGGGCTGAGCACCAGGCTCGGTTCGGCCGCCGGGTTGAAGGTGATACGGCGCAGCACTTCGCCTTCAGGGGTTTGTTCGGCGTTGTATTGCGGCAGGCTGGCGTCCTGGGTCGCCACCTTGACCACATCGGCGGGCCGTACAAAGTTGAACAGGGTTTGTTGCCCGGCAGGCGCAGCCAGCAATGGCGCGGCAAACAACAAGGCAAAAACAGCGGGCAGCGTGCGAATCATGTGAACAAGGTTCTCCCAAACGGCCGGTGACTGGCCTGATGACGTGAAGCGATGGTGAGATAGACCACGAAGTGGGCGAATTCGCCCACAGGGTCTTAAGAAATTTCCCGCCGAAACGGCGGCAAAGCATTCAGGATAGCTTTCCCGTAGCGCTGGGTAACCAGACGCCGGTCAAGCAAAGTGATGGTGCCGCGATCTTCTTCGGTACGCAGCAGGCGCCCGCAGGCCTGGACCAGCTTCAAGGAGGCGTCCGGCACCGAGATTTCCATGAACGGATTTCCGCCCCGGGCCTCGATCCATTCGGCCAGCGCAGCCTCCACCGGATCATCCGGCACCGAGAACGGGATCTTGGCGATCACCACGTGCTCGCAGTAGGCGCCGGGCAAATCCACACCCTCGGCGAAACTCGCCAGGCCGAACAGCACGCTGGAATCGCCGCCATCCACCCGCGCCTTGTGCTTGTTCAGGGTTTCCTGCTTCGACAGGTTGCCCTGGATAAACACCTGCTTGCGCCAGTCACGGTCGAGGCCATCGAACACGTCCTGCATCTGTTTGCGGGACGAGAACAGCACCAGCGTGCCCCGTGAACCTTCCACCAACGACGGCAGGTCACGAATGATCGCCGCCGTATGGGCCGGCGCATCCCGTGGGTCGGCCTTGAGGTCCGGCACCCGCAACACACCGGCGTCGGCGTGATGGAACGGGCTCGGCACCACGGCGGTGACGGCTTTTTTCGGCAAGCCGGCGCGCATGCGGAAGCGGTCGAAGGTGCCCAGGGCCGTCAGCGTAGCCGAGGTGACCAAGGTGCCGTAGGCCACATTCCACAGGTTACGTCGGAGCATTTCTGCGGCCAGGATCGGGCTGGCATTGACCTCGATATCAAACAACGCACCGCTTTCCGACAAGGTCAGCCAACGGGCCATAGGCGGGTTGTCTTCCGGGTCTTCGACGGTAAACGCGGTCCACAACTCCCAGTTGCCCTGGGCGCGGGACAGCAGGCTACCAAACAGCGGGTACCATTCTTCGGCCTGGTTGCTGGCGATGCCGATGTTGACCTCGCCATCCATGCCTTCCTTGAGCAAATCGGTGAGGCGGGTGAACAGGTCGGTCAGGCGTGAAAAGCCCTTCTTCAGCTCGATGCCCATTTCCCGCATGTGCTCGGGGATCAGCCCGCCGACGAAGCGATGGCGCGGCCGTTCACGGCCTTCCACGTCTTCGCCGGGCTTGAAGTCTGCCACCTGCTCGCAGGCGCTGAACATGAATTGCTGCTGGGTCTTGATCTCCCGCGCCAGCTCCGGGACTTGCTCGATCAGTTTGCCCAGGTCGCCGGGCAACGGATGCTGGGCGAGCAACTTGGTGAGGTTCTTGGCGGTGGTTTCCAGCCAGTCGGCCGTGGAACGCAGGCGCGTGTAGTGGGCAAAGTGGCCGATGGCCTTGTCGGGCAGGTGATGGCCTTCGTCGAACACGTAGAGCGTGTCACGCGGGTCGGGCAATACGGCGCCGCCGCCAAGCGCCAGGTCGGCGAGGACCATGTCATGGTTGGTGACAATAACGTCGACCTTGCCCATCCCTTCGCGGGCCTTGTAGAAGGCGCACTGGCCGAAGTTGGGGCAATGACGGTTGGTGCACTGGCTGTGGTCGGTGGTCAGGCGCGCCCAGTCGGCGTCCTCCAGGGCATTCGGCCAGCTGTCGCGATCGCCATCCCATTTATTGCCGGCGAGTTTCTCGATCATGCTGGTAAACAGCTTCTGACTGACTTCATCGACTTCGATCTTGAAGCCTTCTTCTTCGAACAGCGAGGCCGTAGCGGTTTGCGCGTGGCCTTCCTGCAACAATACGTCGAGCTTGGACAGGCACATGTAGCGCCCACGGCCTTTGGCCAGGGCGAAGGTGAAATTCAGGCCGCTGTTGCGCATCAGGTCGGGCAGGTCTTTGTAGACAATCTGCTCTTGCAGGGCGACGGTGGCGGTGGCAATCACCAAGCGCTTGCCGGCGGCCTTGGCGGTGGGAATCGCCGCAATGCAATAGGCCACGGTTTTGCCGGTACCCGTACCGGCTTCGACGGCGACCACTGCCGGGTCGCCACTGCGCCGGCCTTCGTCGTCGGTGTCGATATCCCCGAGGACCTTGGCAACTTCGGCGATCATCAGGCGCTGGCCGTACCGCGGTTTCAAGCTCTTGGCTTCGAGAAAACGCGAGTAGGCGCCCTGGATCGTGGTTTTGAGTTCAGTGCTGATCATGGATAGTCGGGCGCAAAAAACGCTGGATAAATTTTCAGTGGTTCGGATCGGCCGCTATCATACCCCGCTAATTAATCCCGCGCAGAACGGAGTACCCCAATGACCGTGTTTAGCCTTGCTTATACCCTGCATGTACTGGCCGCCCTGATATGGGTCGGCGGTATGTTTTTCGCCTGGATGATCCTGCGCCCCGCCGCCATGGCTGCGCTGGACGGGCCTGCCCGGCTGAAACTCTGGGTAAATGTGTTTCAACGTTTTTTCGTGTGGGTGTGGGTCGCTGTGCTGGTCTTGCCGATCAGCGGTGTCGGCCTGCTGCAACTGCGCTTCAGCGGGTTTGAGACCGCGCCGCGTTATGTGCAGGTCATGATGGGGTTGTATGTGGTGATGACCGCGCTGTTTATCCGGATTCAGGCACTGAAGTTGCCGGAGCTGCGCACGGCAGTGGCGGCTGAGGATTGGCCGGCCGGGGCTGCGGCGTTGGGGCAGATTCGTAAATTGGTGGGGATTAACTTGATTGTGGGGTTGGTGCTGGTGGCGATTGCTTCGGCACGGCCGATGTTCTGAGGCGCCCCGTATACCGCTTTCGCGAGCAAGCCCGCTCCCACATTTGACCGCGTTTACCCTATGGGAATGCGGTCAAATGTGGGAGCGGGCTTGCTCGCGAAGGCGTCAGGCCAGTCGCCTCAGAGCCTCTGAACAGTCACAGCACCCGCAGGCCCCGCTGGACCCGGCTGCCCTTCCAACCCGGCCCGACCTTTCTCGCCACCGTCCGCGCGGTACACCAGGCAACCCTTGGACTGCCCGCCTTTACCCGGTTTGCCCGCCGTGCCTGCCAAACCGCCGGCACCGCCGTCCACCCAGACTTTGATCTTCTCGCCGGGGAAGTCCTGCGGCAACTCCACACGAACCTGCGCCCCCGCCGCGCCCGGCAGACCGTCGCCGCCGTTATCGCCATTGGAACCGCGACCGGCCGAGCCCCAGGTGCAGCCCGGGTCTTCGCCGTTGGCACCGTCCAGCCCGGCATAACCCTGGGCACCTGCACCACCGCGGGCATCCACCGACAGTTCATCAGCCGTCAGCGAGTTAATCCGCAAGACCAAATCACGCCCCGCCTTGGCCGGACGTTCATGGGTACCGGGAGCACCGCGCGAGGTGACCTGGCTGCCATGCTCCAGCAGCGCCTGGCGCACCTGCAATTGCAGGGTGGTGCTGCCGGGCACAATGGCGATGCGCGCGTCGCGACCCAGGTGCAATTCGTCCACCGTCACCTGGGTGATATTGGCGGGAATCAGCAAGGTGCCGTAATCCGCTACATCCAGTCGCTCCAACTGCAAAACGCCGCTGCTGTTGGGCAGGCGCATCAACGAGTTGGTCTCAACGCTGACGCTCTGGGCCAGGGCAATGGGGCTGACCAGCAGGGCCAACAGAAAAACCTTACGCATGATTGGCCTCCTTGTTTACATCATTAGTCGGTGTCGGCGTCGAAAAGCTCTGCACATGGAACATACCCACCAGCAGGATCTGCAAGCGGTCACGCCAGGGATGGGCACGGGTTTTCACACTGCCGTTGAATAACAGCAGTTCCAGAATATGGGTCAACAACAATAAGCTGCCGGCCAGATTGACCAACAGGTGGAACGGATTGATCAGCGGCGTGAACAGATTGACCACCACCACGACCCAGAACAGCAACGTCAAAAACTTCCCCAGCCCCCAAAACACCTTCATCCCGCACGCTCCCCTTGCACATTATTCTTTGGGCGCACAGTAACGACTTCTACAGGCGTTGTGCCAGTGAAGGATTAAAAAATTGATGAAGGGGCCCCTGTGGATCCCACAGGGGCCGTGAGGGTTGGTCAGCGGTTGATCTGAATTTCCACGCGGCGGTTTAGCGCGCGGCCGTCAGCGGTTTTGTTATCGGCCACCGGATGGCTTTCGCCGGCGCCGGTCACCGAGACAAAGCTGCTGCGCGGTATTCCGGAACTGACCAGGTAGTCGGTTACCGAATGAGCGCGTCGTTCAGAGAGTTTCTGGTTGTAGGCATCTTTACCGACGCTGTCGGTATGTCCGCTGACGCGCAGTTGCGCACTTGGGGCTTCTTGTTTCAGGCGGGTGACAATGGTGTCGAGTTTGGTTTTGTCGGCGGCCGTCAGCCTGGCGGAGTCGAACTCAAAGTGCACATCACGAATCACGATGGTTTCTTCCTTGACCACCACCACCTCTTCTTGAACCACCGCTACCGGCACCGGAGGGCAGCCATTGGCGTCGACCTGTACGCCTTTTGGCGTGCCAGGGCACTTGTCGCGGCTGTCCGGCACGCCGTCGCCGTCTTCATCACCATCGCCATGCACCCAGCAATAGGCGCCGGCCATGCCGCCGATCAACAACGCGCCGTAGCCTGCATAGGAAGAGCTTTGGGTGGCACCAATAGCAGCGCCGGTCACGCCGCCGACCGCGGCGCAGGTGGGCCAGTCGGTTTTTTGCAAGCCTGCGCAACCTGTCAATACTCCGGTTAGCAGAACCAAGGGTAGAGCTGTCCGCATGATGCTCATCTGACTTTCTCCTGAGGGGATCGGCGGGGGCCGACGAGTGGAGTAAAGACGGCTCTTTTCATCTGCGCCAGCGTGCTACACCCCAGTATTCATTGGGCCGGGCGGTTTATTCTCGCCGCCCGCTCTAGGCCCGCACGCTCAGGCAGGCTAGTCTCTACGGTCCTGATGTGAGGATCTTCGATGACTGCCGGTATTTCTTCCCGTACACCCCAGCAAGCGCTCGCCGCGCTGCTTGATCTTCACGCGCCCAAACGCCTGCTGTTATTGGGCGCCAGCCAGTTCCCGGCGCTGGACGCCTTTAAGCAAGCACACCCGGATACCGTGGTGTCCTTCGCCGAGCCCGGCCCCTTGCCCGCCGAGCTTGCGGCCCAGCGTTTTGACCTGGCGCTGGTGGTCGATTGCCTGGAGCACCTGTCAAAACCTGCGGGCCTGACCCTGCTGGGGGGCATTCGCAACCTCAATGCCAGCCGAATTGCGGTGCTGGTGGACCTGGCCGCCTGCCACTGGAAAGACACCGACTTTTTCTCCCTGGCCCTGCAAGCCAGCGAACGCTTCCAGCGCGACGATCAGGTTTTGACGCTGTTTACCTATGATCTGCTTGACTATAAACAGGTGCCGGATTGGCTGAACGCCCGCTTCTGGGCCAACCCGCAAAACTTTGGAAAGTATTGGTGGTAACCCGATGAGTACATCCATTTGCCCCTGCGGCAGTGGCAACCTGCTGGATGCCTGCTGCGGTCATTATCACGCCGGCCACCCGGCCCCCTGCGCCGAAGCGTTGATGCGTTCGCGCTACAGCGCCTACGTGCTGGGCCTGGTGGACTATCTGGTGGCAACCACCGTGCCTGCGCAACAAGCCGGGCTGGACACGGCCGCCATCGGCGCCTGGAGCGCCCAAAGCACCTGGCTGGGCCTTGCGGTGGAAAGCTCCGAGGTGTTTGGCGGCCAGCCGGAACATGCCTTCGTGACCTTTACCGCCCGCTGGCATGACAGCACTGGCGAACACAGCCACCGGGAGCGTTCCTCTTTCGTACAGAACAATGAGCACTGGTACTTTATCGACCCGACAGTGGACGTTAAGGCTGGGCGCAATGACGCCTGCTTATGCGGCAGCGGGCAAAAATTCAAGAAGTGCTGTGCCAGCTACCTCTGACATTCATTGATACCCGGCAGGCTCTCGCTTGCTATGCTGACTCTTCACACGGAGTAACGGCATGGTTTCTCAGGCACGGGTATTCAGGACTTACAGCCTTCTGCTGGCATTGATGCTAGGGCTATCCGGCTGCGCGTCGTGGTTCGCCGACGACGCGCCCGCCCCCGAGGTGCGGCTGGTCAAGGTCGACCCCGTGCGAGTCAAGTTGCTGGAACAGAAGTTCAAGCTGTATTTCCGTGTGGATAACCGCGATGACAACGACCTGACCGTGCGCGGCCTGGTTTACAAGGTCAGCCTCGGCACGATGGTGCTGACCGAAGGCGAGTCCAACGAGTGGCTGACCGTACCGCCCCACAGCCACGCTTTTTTCCGGGTATCGGTGCGCACTAATCTGTGGCCACAAATCCGCGATGTGGTCGATATGCTGAAAAACCCGCGCGACCCCGTGCCCTATCGCCTTGAAGGCGAGTTGAAAACCGGTTTATTTATCGGGAACGACGTGCAGGTGATGCGCAATGGCGAGATAATCCCCGGCGATTTTATTCCGGAGCGACATCGATGACTCAGCAACCCCATGTCCATGGCCCTGACTGCAACCACGATCACGATCACCATGATCACGACCACGGCCATGTCCACGGCCCGAACTGCGGCCACGCTCACCAGGAGCCGGTGCGCAACGCCTTGAAGGATGTCGGTCGTAACGACCCTTGCCCGTGCGGCAGCGAGAAGAAGTTCAAGAAGTGCCACGGGGCTTGAGTTAAGAAACCAGATTCTCGAAACACTGCACA
>NZ_JAXCIS010000206.1:0-4065 GCF_034044025.1 Pseudomonas sp. SED1 | reverse complement strand
GTTGTGTAGTGGTTTCAGATCGCCCGAATCACATGCTTGATCTCCTGAAACGCCTGCAACCCCCACGGCCCCAGTTCCCGGCCAATACTGCTCTGCTTGTAACCACCCCACGCCGTTTGCGGGAAGATCACCTGCGGCGCATTGATCCACACCAAGCCCACCTGCAGCGCATTGGCCACCCGCTCAGCCGCTTCCAGGTTGCTGCTCAGCACACTGGCGACCAGGCCAAACTCGCTGTCATTGGCCAGCGCCACCGCCTCGGCCTCATTGGCAAAACTTCGCACACATAGCACCGGGCCGAAGATTTCTTCGTTCCACAACGCGCTGTCCAGCGGCACCTCGGTGAAGAGCGTCGGGCGAATGAAATAACCGTGAGGCAAATCCGCCGGGCGCCCGCCGCCACACAGCAACTTCGCGCCGGCTTGCACGCCACGCTCGATATGCCCCAGCACCCGCTCGTACTGCGCACGGTTGACCAGCGCACCCATTTCCACGTCTTCGGCAAACGGGTCTGCCACGCGAATATTCTCGGCCTTGGCCTGTAAGCGAGTCAGAAACTCGTCCGCCAATTCGTCGGCGACCAACACCCGGCTGGTGGCGGAGCACATTTGCCCGGCGTTGAAGAAACCACCGCCGCAGGCCAGTTCCACGGCCAGGTCGAGGTCGGCATCCGCCAGCACCAGCAACGACGATTTTCCACCCAGTTCCAGGCTCACGCCCTTGACCGTTTCGGCAGCGCGCTGCATCACTTGCACGCCCACGGCATTGCTGCCGGTGAAGGAGATTTTCGCGATCCGCGGGTCAGCCGCCATTGGCGCGCCCACTGCCAGGCCAGTGCCGCAGATCAGATTGAACACACCGGCAGGCAGCCCTACCGAGGCGATGATCCTGGCCAGTTCCAGCTCCGCCAACGGTGTGACTTCCGAAGGCTTGAGCACCACGCAGCAACCGGCCGCCAGCGCCGGGGCGAGTTTCCAGGCGGTGGTCACCATCGGGAAATTCCACGGCACGATCAGGCCCACCACGCCGCAGGGTTCACGGCGTACGCGGGCGCTGAAATCCTCAGTGGGCAGTGCCACCGGACGATCTTGGGTGGCGTCCATTTCGTCGGCCACACCGGCGTAATACTCAAACGTGGCGATCACGTCGTCCACGTCAATGCCTGCCTCAAACAGCGGCTTGCCGTTGTTGCTCGATTGCAGGTGCATCAGGTGATCACGCTGGGCGCTTACGCCCTCGGCGATCTTGCGCAAAAGGGCGGCGCGGTCGCGGCCGGTGCTTTTTGACCAGTTCGGGAATGCGGCGCTGGCGGCACTGACGGCCTCACTCACGGCGCCTGCATCACCCACGTTTACGTGAGCCAACGTGGCCTCGGTCGCCGGGTTGATCACGTCCAACACGTCATGGCCCGCACGCCACACGCCATTGATATACAGCCCGTTCAAGACCGCGCTCATACCGCCACCGCCTTCATCCAAAGTCCCTGGTCGATTTCAATCAGCGTCGGCCCCTGGCGATCCGTGGCGGCGCGCAATGCGCTACGCAGTTCTTCAACACCGTGCACGGCCTGGGCAGCGCAGCCCAGTGCCTTGGCCACGCCGATAAAATCCGGGGTGTAAATGTCCACGCCCACCGGCTCGATGGCGCGGTTGACCATGTATTTCTTGATCTCCTCATAGCCCTGGTTATTCCACAGCAGCACGATCACCGGCGTGCGCGCTTCCACGGCGCTGGCCAGTTCCGGCAGGGTGAATTGCAGGCCGCCGTCGCCGATCAGGCACACCACCGGTGCGCCGTTGCCGCGCCCCAGCCACGCACCGATGGCCGCCGGCAAGGCGTAGCCGAGGGTGCCGTAGCCGGTGGAGGAGTTGAACCAGCGACGCGGGTGGTCGAGGTTCAGGGTCAGGTTGCCGGTGTACACCGGTTGGGTGGAGTCGCCTACCAGTACGGCGTCGGGCAACTCATTCAATACCGTGTTGAGGAACAGGGTTTGCGCGCGTGTGGCGGCGTCCCAGGTGGGTTCCAGTTCGCTCCACAGGCGGGCGACGCGATGTGCGCCCCAGTTGCTGTCGCGGGCGGCCAAAGGCTTGTTGCCCAGTTCGGCAAGCAAGGCTCGAGCAGCGATTTGCGCGTCAGCCACCAGCGCGACGTGCGGTGGGTAGTTACGTACGGTCTGGTCGGAATCAATGTCGATACGCAGCAGGGCACCGGGAATTTCGAAGCCGCCGGCGAAGGTCACGTCGTAGTCGGTTTCTGCCAGCTCAGTGCCGATCGCCAGTACTACGTCTGCCTCGGCGACCAAGGCGCGGGTGGCGACCAGGGTTTGGGTCGAGCCGATCAGCAGCGGGTGGTTCGAGGCCAGCATGCCCTTGGCGTTGATGGTCAGTGCCACTGGCGCGCCGAGGGCTTCGGCCAGTTGCGTCAACTCGGGTGCTGCGTCGATGGCGCCGCCACCGGCGAGAATCAGCGGACGTTTTGCCGCCGCCAGCAACTGGCTCATCTGCTTGACCGCCGACGGCGCAGCACCGGCGCGGGAAACACTGATGGGCTCGCTGCCGAGCAATGCGTCGGCGTTTTCCACCAGCACATCCAGCGGGATTTCGATATGCACCGGGCGCGGTCGCCCGGCCTGGAACAGCGCAAATGCCCGGGCCAACACGCCTGGCAATTCGGCCGCCGACATCAAGGTATGGGAGAACGCCGCCACGCCCGCGATCATCGCGCCCTGGTTCGGCAGCTCGTGCAGCTTGCCGCGCCCGCCGCCCAACTGGCTGCGGGACTGCACGCTGGAAATCACCAGCATCGGGATCGAGTCGGCGTAGGCCTGGCCCATGGCGGTGGTGATATTGGTCATGCCGGGGCCAGTGATGATGAAGCACACGCCAGGCTTGCCGCTGGTGCGCGCGTAGCCGTCGGCCATGAAACCGGCGCCCTGTTCGTGGCGCGGGGTGACGTGGCGGATGCTCGAGCGCGCCAGGCCCCGGTAGAGTTCCACGGTGTGCACGCCGGGGATGCCGAACACCTGGTCCACGCCGTAGCCTTCCAGCAGGTTGACCAATACTTCGCCGCAGGTCGCCATTGTCGTCGCTCTTATTGTTGATAAAGGCCCGTATTGGAACGGCTGGCCCGTAGCGGCAACAATCGATAAAAAGTCATACTAGCCATGTCCTCACGTCATGGCTGCGCCCTTATGAAACGCCTTCCGCCGTTGCCGGCCTTGCACACCTTTTGGGTCACGGCCCAGTGCTGCAACTTCACCCGTGCCGCCGAGCAATTGCACATCACCCAGGGTGCGGTGAGCCGGCAGATTGCTGGGCTGGAAAGTCATCTGGGCTATGCGCTGTTCCAGCGCCAGGCTCGTGGCTTGAGCCTGACCGAAGAGGGCCGTGAATGGTCGCTGCGGGCGCAGCAGGTGTTCGGCCTGATCGGTGACGCGGTGGAGCAGATCGGCACCCGCCGCGAGACCTTGCAGCTCAAGGCTTCCACCTGCGTGATGCGCTGGCTGTTACCGCGCCTGATGCAGTGGCAGCAAGAGCGCCCGGACGTGCCGGTGGAACTGACCACCACCGTGGCCTACACCGTCGACTTTCGCCGCGAGCAGTTCGATGCCGCGGTGATCTACGCACCGATTGCCGAGCAGTCGGCCCAGGCCCGGCATTTGTTTGATGAGCGACTGACGCCAGTGTGCGCACCGGCCTTGCTCGGTGGTTTGCACACGCCCGCAGACTTGCAGCAACAGGTGCTGCTGCACCCTACGCGGGATGAACGGGATTGGTCATTGTGGTTGAAGGCGGCGAATACACGTTTGAGCAATCTTGCCCAGGGGCATCATTTTGAAACGCTGGATCTGGCGATGACAGTGGCGTCCCAAGGTTCGGGCGTGGCGATTGGCGACAGCGCGCTGATTGGCGAGGATCTCAAGGCGGGGCGGTTGGCGACACCGTTTGAACTGCGGGTGCCGACGGGGATGGGGTATTACCTGGTGTACCCGCCGGGGACGGAGCCCTCGGCAGGGCTGGAGCAGCTTATGGAATGGTTGGTGAACCAGGCGCAGCCGCCGTCACA
>NZ_JAXCIS010000205.1:0-10354 GCF_034044025.1 Pseudomonas sp. SED1 | reverse complement strand
AGCCGTAACAAAACCAACGGATATACCCCCAACCCCCCCCCCGCCCAAAAAAGAAGCTTTTATGACAAAAGTTCGGTAGCCCCCGGTGCCCCCAGTCTTGGCTATGTAACGCGCTCAACACCGCCAAACAGGCGATTTCAGAGCCGCAAGCAGGATGCCAGGAGTGGGGCGAATGGGAACTATGGAACGTTACTCGAAAGTCGGCATGCAGGAGCTCGACCAGCGCCTGTCAAAGATCGTCGAAGCCGCGCGCAAAAAACCGGTCTCGGTCTACCGCTATGGCGCACCGTGGGTATGGATCGTCTCCCAGGACGACTGGCAAGGCGCCCTCAAGGAAGTCTCCAGCTACATCCCCGCAGGCCATTCACTGGTCCTGCTGCGCCCGCAGATCGACGAAATCCTCGACCACCACCGCGACCTGCTTCAGGCCGAACCCGGCACCCAGATCGCCCCCCAGACCCTCTTGCAGATCCTGCTGCTGCAACTCCTGTACTCGGTCCCCAACGAACAGCAACTGCACGAACAACTCAACTACAACCTGCTGTTCCGCTGGTTCGTCGGCCTCGACCTGAACCAGAAAGTCTGGGGCATCAACCTCCTGCAACGCGACATCGCCACGTTCCTGAATAACCCGCAGGCGGTGCAGTTGATCCAGAAAATCATCGGTGAAGTGTTCTGTGGCGCCTTGCTGCACATGTCGGAGTTCTCCCTGAACTTCGCCCTGCTGCACACCTGGCTCGCCCGGCACGGCAACACCTCGATATCCAGCAATTGAACAGGCCAAACGCCGGGCAAACGGCGACGGCACTCATTCTTAGTAAACCAGGGGGCGGTGTGGAGCATCTGTTCAAATCAATGCTGGCGCTGTGCTGGCTGACGCTGGGCGCACTGGCGCAACCCGTGCAGGCCGAAGAGCAGGGCGCACAGCCCGAAACTCCGGCACGGCTGGTGGACGTCAACGAGTACTTCGTGCGCGGCAATACCGTGCTCGATGCCCGCGCCATCGAAGAGGCGGTGTACCCGTTTCTCGGCCCGCAAAAGACCCTCGCCGATATCGAAGGCGCCCGGGATGCCTTGCAGAAGATCTATCAGGAACGCGGCTACCAGTCAGTGTTCGTCGAGCTGCCGGAGCAGAAGGTCGATGACGGTATCGTCTACCTGCAAGTCAGCGAAACCAAGGTCGGCCGCGTCCGCGTGGTAGGCGCCAAGCACTATTCACCGGTGGAAATCCGCGAGGAAGTGCCGGGCCTGAAGGAGGGCGCAGTCCCGGATTTCGCCAGCGTGCAAACCCAACTCGCCGGCCTCAATCGTGGTGTCGGGCGCCAGGTCACGCCGTTGGTACGCGAAGGCCAGCGCCCGGGCACCATGGACGTCGATCTGCAGGTGGAAGACCAGAACCCCTGGCACGCCAGCCTCGGCCTGAACAACGACTACAGCGCCGACACCAAGGAACTGCGCAGCGTTGCCACCCTGGGTTACGACAACCTCTGGCAACTGGGCCACAGCATTTCCCTGACCTACTTCACGGCGCCCCAGGACAGCGACAACGCCAAGGTCTGGTCTGGCTCCTACACCGCGCCGTTGAGTGATCGCTGGAGCCTGCAATTTTCCGGTTATCAGTCCGACAGCAACATCGCCACCATCGGCGGCAGCAACGTGTTGGGCAAGGGCCATTCCTACGGTGTATCGGCGATCTACAGCCTGCCGGCCAGCGGCAACTGGGCCAACTCGTTCTCGGCCGGTGTGGACTTCAAGGACTTCAAGGAACAGATGAAGTTTGGCGGCAGCACGGACGATATCCCGCTCAAGTACGCCCCGCTGACCTTCGGCTACAACGGCTATCGCTACACCGAGCAATCGCAGTTGGGGCTGGGCTTGAGCCTGGTGGTGGGCACCCGTGCGTTTTTCGGCTACGGCGGCGACGCCGAAGAGTTCCAGTACAAACGCGACCAGGCCAGCCCGAGTTTTGCGGTGCTCAAGGGCGACCTGAATTACACCTACACCTTCGGCAACGACTGGCAGTCGGCGTCCAAGGCCGGTTTCCAGTTGGCCTCGGGGCCGCTGGTGTCCAACGAGCAATATTCCGCCGGTGGCGCCACGTCGGTACGCGGTTATCTCGCCGCCGAGCGCACCGGTGATGAAGGTTACCTGCTGTCCCAGGAGCTGCGTACGCCTTCGCTGGCCAAGTTCCTCGGCAGTTATGTGCAGGAGTGGCGCTTCTACGCGTTTGCCGAAGGTGCGCGCCTGCGCCTGCATGACCCGCTGCCCGAGCAGGAAGACGAATACAGCCTGGCCAGTGTCGGCCTGGGCACCCGTGCCAGTTTGAGCAAGTGGTTGTCCGGCAGCCTGGATTGGGGCTACCCGCTGCTCGACGGCCCAAACACACAGAAACAGGACTCGCGACTGCACTTCAGTGTGCAGGCGACTTTCTGACCCTTTTTTTCGGAGACTGCTGACATGCAACGCCTATTTCTGAGCCTGTTGATTTGCCTGGGCTTCGCGCTCCCGGCCACCGCCCATGCCTGGTGGCAGGACGATTGGCACTACCGTAAACAGATCACGGTGGACACCACCTCCCAGGGCGCGGCCATCAGCCAGGCCTTGGGCCGCACCGCGTTGCTGGTGCGCCTGCACACCGGCAATTTCACCTTTGACGGGGTCAAGGACGACGGCGCCGACCTGCGCTTTGTCAGCGCCGATGACAAGACCGTGTTCAACCACCAGATCGAAAGTTTCGACCCGCTCATGGGCATGGCGCTGATCTGGGTGGATGTGCCCAAGGTCGAAGGCGGCCAGCGCCAGGACCTGTGGATGTACTACGGCAACCAGAAGGCTCCGGCTACCGCCAACGGCCAACTGACCTTCGACCCGAATTACACCGCGCTCTACCACTTCGACGGCGCCAACGGCACGCCGCCCCGGGACACCACGGCCTACGGCAACACCGCCGTGAACGCCACCGGTGCGAGCATCGACGGGGTGATCGGCCGCGCGCTGCAGTTCAGTGGCCAGCCGTTGCTGCTGCCGGCGAGCCCGTCGCTGCAACACGCAGAGGGCGGTGCGTTTACCTTCAGCGCCTGGCTGCGCCTGGACCAGGCCAGCGGCGAGCAACTGGTCATGGCCCGTCGCGAGGGCACCCATAGCCTGTTGCTGGGCTTGAACCAGGGCATGCCGTTTATTGAAATCGACGGCCAGCGCGCCGTCTCGACCCAGCCGCTGAACCCAGGCCAATGGCAGCACCTGGCATTCACCGCCGAGGGCGACAAGGTCTCGCTGTACGTCAATGGCCGCGAGACCGCGACCCTTGCAGTGGCAATGCCGGCGTTCAATTCGCAACTGGCGATCGGTGCCGATCTGCCGGAGGCGGCCCGCGGTCACCTGCCGTTTACCGGCGCCATGGACGAGCTGCGCCTGTCCAAGGTGGCGCGCCCGGCAGCTCTGTTACTGGCCGATGCCACAGCCCAGGGCGCCGAGTCGAAACTGGTGGCGTATGGCGTGGATGAAGAACAGTCGGGCTTCGGTTTCGGCAGCCTGGGCTTCTTGCTCAAGGCCGTGCCGGTGGACGCCTGGGTGATCATCCTGGTGCTGGTGGGGATGATGTTTCAGTCGTGGTTCATCATGATTCGCAAGAACCGCCAGGTCAGCCGCGTGAGTGCCGCCAACGATATCTTCCGCGAGCAATTCGCGCAGATCGGTACGCGCCTGGAGATGTACTACGACGACGCGTTGCTGGCTGAGCGCCTGACCCATTCCTCGCTGTGGCGCCTGTACCGGGTGGCGGTCAAGGAAATCCGTACCCGCCGCGCCCAGGGCGCCGACACCTCGTCGGTCTCGGCAGCCACCATCGAAGCCATCCGCTGCTCCATGGACGGCGTGCGCACCCGGGAAAACCAGCAACTCGGCGCCAAGCTGTCGACCCTGTCCAACGCGATTGCCGGTGGCCCGTATATCGGCCTGCTCGGCACGGTGCTGGGGATCATGGTGGTGTTCCTCGGCACGGCAATGGCCGGTGACGTGAACATCAACGCCATCGCCCCGGGCATGGCGGCGGCCTTGCTGGCCACGGCCATGGGCCTGTTTGTCGCAATCCCGGCGCTGTTTGGCTACAACCGCCTGATTACCCGCAACAAGGAAGTCAGCGCCGACATGCGCGTGTTCGTCGACGAGTTCATCACCCGCCTGGCGGAGATGCATGGCGAGAGCCAGCACAGCGAAGCGGCGCACCGTCGCGACCACCACGCCCCCGTCCCGGCCTGAGGAGAATCAGCATGGCTTCCGTGAATGCCTCCCACGACGATGACGATGATGCACCCGTCGACAGCATCAACATGACGCCCCTGGTGGACGTGCTGATGGTGGTGTTGGTGATGTTTATCCTCACCGCCACCGCCCAGGTCTCGGGGATCCAGATCCACCTGCCCAAGGGCAGCGCTTCGGTGTCGCTGTCCGAGGCCAAGACCAAGGCCATCTCGGTGAACGATGGCGGCCAGGTGTTTCTCGACGCTTACCCGGTGACCTTGCCGGAGCTGGAGGAACGCCTGCGCATCGAGAAAGCGTTGAACCCGGACTTCCCGGTAATCGTGCGCGGCGACGCCATGGTGCAGTACCAGAAGGTGATCGAAGTGCTCGACTTGCTGCGTCGCCTGGAGCTGTCCCAGGTCGGGCTGGTCACCGGCAAACCGAGCCAGGGCTGAGCCATGACCGCACAGATGCCGATCACGCCGACGCCGCTCAAGAACAAGCCGCCGTTGCGCCCGCTGAAGTGGGGCGCTGGCCTGCTGCTGGGGGCCGTGGCTGCCTGGTTTCTCTGGCAGTGGGCCAATGACATGAGTGGCGTGCGCCGTGAGGCGCCCAAGGTGCCGACGATTATTCCGTTGCCGCCACCGCCACCACCGCCGCCGGAAAAACCCAAGGAACCGGAGCCCGAGGTGCAGGAGAAAGTCCCCGAGCCGGAGCCCACCCCAACCCCCGACGAAGTCAAACCCGAGGAGGAAGCGCCGCCTTCACCGGTGGACGACCTGGCCAACCCGATGCAGATCGACGGCGATGCGCAGTCCGGCAATGACGGTTTCAACATCGGTGCCGGCAAGGGCGGCGGCATGGCCGGTTCTGGCGGTGGCGGCATGGGTACCGGGACGTTCAAGCAGTACCTGGCCGGGGTGTTCCAGCGCCTGCTGCGGGAAGACCCGGAGCTGCGCAAGAAGGCCTACACGGTGCAGGCCGACCTGTGGCTGAGCGCCGACGGCGAGGTGACCCGCGTGGAGTTGGCCAAGTCCAGCGGCGACGCCGAGACCGACGCTCAGGTGTTGGCCGCATTGCGCGCCACACCGCGCCTGAAGGAGCGCGCACCCGCGTCATTGACCCTGCCGGTACGCCTGTCCCTCAAGGGCCGGCGCCCGGATTGATCGAACCCTTTTTTTGCAGTTTTCTACAGGAGTTGTGTGCAGATGATTTCCCACGTGAATCGATTGACCCTGGCGGTCGGCATGGTCATTGCGACCCTGGTCGGCCAGGCGACGGCAGCCACGGCCGCGCCTTCGGAAAACGCCACGATCAACCTGATCCGCCTGCTGGTGCAGCAAGGTGTGCTCAAGCAGGAACAGGCCGAAGGGTTGATCGCCCAGGCTGAAAAAGAAGCTCAGCAGGCACGCCAGGCCAGTACCGCCACTGCAGTCGCGGCAGGTCCAACTGCGGCCCCCGGCGATGTGCGGGTGCAGTACGTGCCGGCAGCGGTGCGCGACCAGATTCGCGACCAGGTCAAGGCCGAGGTCATGGCCACCGCCAAGCAGGAAAACTGGGCCCAGCCCAACACCTTTCCGGACTGGGTCTCGCGCATCAGCTTCGACGGCGACATCCGCCTGCGGGATGAGTCGCGCTATTTCTCGGGCAACAACAGCAACGAAATCGTCGATTACGCCAAGCTCAATCAAAACGGGCCCTACGACGTTAACAAGAACACCAACACCCAACTGCCGCCGTTGCTCAATACCCGCGAAGACCGCGAGAACCTGTTCCGCCTGCGCGCCCGCCTGGGCATGAAGGCCGTGATCTCACCCGAATGGACCGCCGGCATTCGCCTCGGCACCGGCAACGACAACAACCCGGTGTCCACCACCCAAACCCTGGGCGGCGGCTTTGGCAAGAAAGACATCTGGCTCGACCAGGGTTACCTCACCTGGAAGACCACCGACTACATGACCCTGACCGCCGGGCGCTTTGCCAACCCGTTCTACTCCACCGACATGATGTATTCCGGCGACCTCAATTTCGACGGCGTGGCGGCGATCTTTAACCACAAACTCAATAGCGACTGGGGCCTGTTCGGCACCCTCGGCGCGTTCCCGGTGGAGTACAGCCCCGACACCGCCACCACCAACGGTTTCGACAAGGACGAGAGTGAAAACAAATGGATGTTCGGCGGGCAGATCGGCGCCGACTGGAAGATCAACCGCAGCAACAGCCTGAAAGGCTCGATGGCCTACTACCACTTCGGTGACATCCAGGGCGAACGCTCCAGCCCTTGCTCGCCGTGGGCCGGCCAGCCGGCGTGCGACACCGACGGCACGCGCCTGGCCTTCATGCAGAAGGGCAACAGCCTGTTCCTGCTGCGAGACATCGCCCCCAATCCGGCGACGCCTGGCCTGACGCCGCAACCGCAATTCGTCGGCCTGGCCTCCAAGTTCAATGTGCTCGACCTCAACCTGGCGTGGGACAGCGAGCTGCCGGAAGACCTCAAGCTGCGCAGCCAGACCAACTTCATCCACAACCTGGCCTACGACAAGGGCGAGATGCTCAAACGCAGCGAAGGCCAGATCGTCAACAACATCAACAGCGACGGCCAGTTTGAAAGCGGCGGCAATGCGTTGCTGGTGCAGTTCACCCTCGGCAGTGCGCTGGAGATGCGCCGCAAGGGCGACTGGAACGTGTTGGCTGGCTACAAATACATCCAGCCGGATGCCTTGCCGGACGGCTTTAACGACTCCTCGTTCCACCTTGGCGGCACCAATGCCAAGGGCTATTTCATTGGCGCCAACTACGGCCTCGACAAGAACATCTACGCCAGTGCCCGTTGGCTTAGTGCCTCCGAAGTGTATGGCGCGCCGTTTGAAGTGGATGTCATGCAACTGGAACTCAACACGCGCTTCTGATGCGCCGGAGAAAGCTCATGAACACGCGAATTTGCGGCCTGCTTTTGCTGCTCGCCACCACCGGTGCTTCGGCTGAAGGCATGGAAGAGCGCCTGCGCACCCAACTGCGCAGCACCACCCAGCAGTTGCAGGCGCTGCAAAGCGAGCAGGCCCAGGCCAGTGCCGCGCGCATCGCTGCCGAAACCCAGGCCAAGCAGGCTCAGGCGCAGATCAAGCAACTGACCGCCGAGCTGGAAAAGACCCGGGGCGTGGCTGAGCAATTGGTCGGCCAGCAACAGAACCTGCACAGCCAGGCCCAGGCCCAGGTGGCCGCCAGCAACGAGCAGGTGGGAAAGTTCAAGAAAGCCTATGAAGACTTGCTGGTGATCGCCCGGGGCAAAGAAACCGAGCGGGCGCGTTTGCAGGCGCAACTCACGGAACGTGACACACAAGTGCAGCAATGTTCAGTCAAGAATCAACAGATGTACGGGGTGGCCCAGCAATTGCTGACGGCCTACGAAAAAATCGACGTGGCCGACGTGATGAGCATCCGCCAACCGTTCGCCAGCAGCACCCGGGTCAAGTTCGAGGAACTCGCCCAGGGTTTTGGTGATGGTCTATACCTTAATCGGTTCGATGCCCCACAGACCGTCACTAATCATTGATCAACAAGGAAGAGACCACTATGAGCGACGTACAACTGATCACCAGCGTGACCCCGCCATCCCTGACCGAGCTGCTGCAGGAAGCCGGCTACCGGGTCAACCAGACCGAGCAGAACGGCATCGTGCAATTGCTCAGCGCCAGCCAGGGCATCGGCTTTGCCGTGCGTTTCGGCAACCCGGCGGCAGAGCAGGGCAGCTACGTGGATTTCACCTACAGCTGCGCGTTGCGGGTGCAGGGCGAGTTGCCCGAGGGTTTGGCCCAGGTGTGGAATGCTTCCCGGCGTTTTGCCCGCTTGTCGTTGCAGGGTGAGTTCCTGCTGATGGAGATGGACGTGGTGGCCGCCGGCGTGGGCGCCCCGTACCTGCGCAACCAGCTGGAATTGTGGGACCGCCTGCTGCAGGAATTCATCGTCTACCTGCGTGAATACAGCCAGCAGGCCGCTCAGCTTCAGGCCCAGGCCGACGCCGCGCCTGCCGTCGATGCCCGTGAAGAGGCGCCTGCCCTGTGAAGAAACCAACCCTGGTGGTCGGCGCCGGCGCCCTGGTGGTGCTGGCGGTCGCGGTGGGGTTGAGCCTGCGACCGGGCAGTGACCCGGTCGCAGCCCAGCAGCCGGCGTCGGTGGCCGTGAAGGACGGGCCGGCGGTGGCGCGCCTGGGCAATCAGCAGATCGACCTGCTTGAACTCAAGTCGGTGCTGGCCGCCTTGCCGGTGGAAACCCGCGAGCAACTGCGTGGCAACCGGGGCGCCCTGGAAACCTGGCTGCGTTCACGCCTGGCGCAAAAGGCCGTGCTTGAACAGGCCGATGCCCAGGGCTGGCGCCAGCGCCCGGAAGTGCAACAGCAAACCCGCGCCGCCACCGAGCAAATCGTGTTTCGCGACTACATGTTATCGGTCAGCCAAGTGCCGGCCGATTACCCCAGTGCCGCCGAATTGCAGCAAGCCTATGACAGCGGCAAGGCGCAATGGGTGACGCCGCCGTTGTACCAGGTCAGCCAGATTTTCCTGGCCGTGACCGACCCGCAAACCGTCGACACGGTGCGGCGCCAAGCCCAGGAGTTGAGCCGCAAGGCGCAGGCTTCGCCGGGCGAGTTTACCGCCCTGGCCAGCCAATATTCCCAGGACCCCGACAGCGCCCGGCGCGGTGGCGATTCCGGGATGCAGCCATTGCAACAACTGGTGCCTGAAATGCGCAGTGTAGTGGCGCGGCTCAAGACGGGCGCGGTGTCGGAGCCGGTGCAAAGTGCCGCGGGTTTTCACGTGCTCAAGCTCACCGGGCAACAACCGGCGCGCACCGCCACACTGGATGAACTGCGGGGCCGCCTGACCGAAGCGCTGCGTGCGCAACGCCAGGAGCAAATCGCCAAGGCCTACCTGGAAGGCATGCTGAATACCGCCACCTTGAGCATCGACGGTGCCGAGCTGAACAAGGTGCTCGAGTAAAAAACGTCTCACCGCATTGGATGCACAGTACCCACAAGACAGGGAGTCTCCCATGGTATTTCTTGACCCGGCTGTACCCCACGGCACCACGCCCTATCGCGGGCTGACTGAGTCCCGCGAGGCCTGGCTGGCCCTGGCGGCCACTATCGAACCCGAGGTGGCGCAGTATTTCCTGATCAGCGCCCGGTGTGGGTGTTTCATGCAGGCGGCCCGCAGCCTGAATATCAAGGCCACGCAATTGCGCAAGCGCCTGGCGCAGTTGGAAGAGCAACTGCGGCGTTCGTTGTTCAGCTATCAGGGTAATGTCCTGGCCTTGAGTCGTGATGGGCAGCAGTTGCAGGCCCAACTGATTGCCCTGGCCCATGAACGACGGGTGCCGGTGCTGGAGCAACCGTTGATTCGGCTGGCGGTTGCGGAGTCGATCCTGCATGACATTTTGGGGCGCGACTTGATTGCGTTGCTGCGGCGCAATGCGAGTGTGCGGCTGGAGATTATTTCCATCGACAGCGATTTGGGGTTGCAGGCGCTGGATGCGGATGTGGTGGTGTGGTTGTCGGGGATGGAGTCGCCGGGGGCTGGGCCGAGCTTTGCCATTGGGGCGCCTGAGGTGTTGGCGCGGCTGGATTATTCGCCGCATATTGCCAAGCGGTATTCGCGGTTGGCGGTGCGGCCCGACAGTATCGAGGACCTGGCGGATTATATGTTGGTGCAGTGGCAGCCGGACCGGCAGGTGGAGGCGTTGCGGCCGTGGAACAGTCTGGTGGAGCAGCGGTTGGCGGGGGTGGTGCAGGTGCAGGCGTATCCGTTGATGCTGGAGATGATTCGCTGCAGTGCGTGTATTGGGTTGTTGCCGCGGTATATGAGTTGTTTTGATCGTGGGTTGACGGGGTTGGATGGGGTGTTTTTGGAGGGGATGCAGCGGCAGGTTTGGATGGGGGTGAGTGCTGAGGTGCGGCATCCGCAGGAGGTGGGGTGGGTGGTGGAGATGATTCGGAATACGTTTCTTGAGCGGGGGGAGTGGTTTGATTGATGGGGTACATATCCGTTGCTGCGGTAACGGCGGCTTAGGGTTCCGCTCTTACAGCGGGTCACTTTTGGCAAACGCCCGGAATGCCGGCCCA